>NZ_CAXUCH010000073.1:0-19393 GCF_964249325.1 uncultured Mycobacterium sp.
CGCAGCAGCGCTGGACGGGGGCCCGCCCCAACCGCCGCGGCGCCCGCGCCCGCTGCTGGGCGGAGGCCCCTCGCCGGGTGGTCGCCCGCCTATGCCGCCGCTGCCCCGGCTTCCGCAGCTGAGCCGACGGCTGCGGGAACTCAATTGGGACTGGCTGCACCACATCAACTTCAGGTGGGTGCGCCGGGGGCTTTACGTCGCCGCGCCTGTGCTGTTGGTGTTGCCGCTCATCACATTCGCCATGGCCTACTTGATGGTCGACGTTCCCAGGCCAGGCGACATCCGTACCAATCAAGTCTCGACGATCTTGGCCAGCGACGGCTCTGAACTCGCCAAAATCGTTCCGCCCGAAGGCAATCGGGTCGACGTGGACCTCAAGCAGGTGCCGGTGCACGTGCGTCGCGCGGTGCTGGCCGCGGAAGACCGCAACTTTTATTCCAACCCCGGGTTTTCGCTCACCGGTTTCGCACGGGCGGTGAAGAACAACATTTTCGGCGGCGACCTGCAAGGCGGCTCGACGATCACCCAGCAGTACGTCAAGAACGCGCTGGTCGGTTCGCAACGCACCGGAGTCGGTGGGCTGATCCGCAAGGCCAAAGAGCTCGTCGTCGCCACGAAGATGTCTGGGGAGTGGCCGAAAGACGATGTGCTGCAGGCCTATCTGAACATCATCTACTTCGGACGAGGCGCCTACGGCATCGCCGCCGCCTCTAAAGCGTACTTCGACAAGCCTGTCGAACAGCTCACCGTCGCCGAGGGCGCACTATTGGCCGCGCTGATCCAGCGACCGTCCACCCTCGATCCGGCGGTGAATCTCAAAGGGGCGACGGCCCGCTGGAACTGGGTGCTCGACGGGATGGTGGAAACCGGCGCGTTGTCCTCGGGTGATCGCGCCAAACAGGACTTTCCGGCGACGGTACCGCCCGAGGTTGCCAGTGCACAAAACCAGACGACCGGGCCCAACGGGCTAATCGAGCGGCAGGTGACCAAGGAGCTGCTCGACTTGTTCAACATCGACGAGCGGACGCTGAATACGCAGGGCCTGCAGATCACCACCACCATCGAGCCGCAGGCCCAGCAGGCGGCAGAGAAAGCGGTGTCGACGTACCTGGAGGGGCAAGATCCCGACATGCGCGCCGCGGTGGTGTCGATCGATCCGCACAACGGCGCTGTGCGCGCTTACTACGGGGGCGCGGATGCCAACGGTTTCGACTTCGCGCAGGCAGGGTTGCAGACGGGGTCGTCGTTCAAGGTTTTTGCGCTGGTTGCGGCCCTGCAACAGGGGATCGGCCTGGGTTACCAGGTGGACAGCTCGCCGCTGACCGTCGACGGCATCAAGATCAGCAACGTGGAGGGCGAAAGCTGTGGAACGTGCAGCATCGCCGAGGCGCTCAAACGTTCACTAAATACCTCCTACTACCGGCTGATGCTCAAGCTCAAGCACGGCCCGCAGGACGTCGCCGACGCCGCGCATCAGGCCGGCGTGGCTACCAGCTTCCCAGGCGTGCCGCACACCCTCTCGGAGGACGGTAAAGGCGGCCCGCCGAACAACGGAATCGTATTGGGCCAGTATCAGACTCGGGTGATCGACATGGCCTCGGCCTACGCCACCCTCGCGGCGTCCGGCGTGTACCACGCACCGCATTTCGTGCAAAAAGTGGTCAACTCCGAAGGCCAGGTGCTCTTCGACGCGGCCACCCAGGACACGAGCGGCGAACAGCGCATCGACAAGGCCGTCGCCGACAACGTGACCTCCGCAATGGAGCCGATCGCCGGGTATTCGCGCGGGCACAACCTGGCCGGCGGCCGGCCCTCGGCGGCCAAGACCGGTACCACGCAGTTGGGTGACACCGATGCCAACAAGGACGCCTGGATGGTCGGCTATACCCCACAGCTCTCGACAGCGGTGTGGGTGGGCACCGTCAGAGGGGACAAGCCGCTGGTCAGCAAGTGGGGTTCACCGGTGTGGGGCTCGAGCCTGCCGTCGGACATCTGGAAGGCGACCATGGACGGCGCGCTGAAGAACACCACTAACGAGTCTTTCCCCAAACCAGCCGCGATCGGTGGCTACGCCGGGGTGCCCGCCGCGCCGCCGCCACCGCGCGTGGAGGCGCCGCCGTCGCAGACCGTCATCCAGCCGACGATCGAAGTCGCACCCGGGATCACGATCCCGGTCGGTCCGCCCACCACCATCCCGGTCGCACCCGCGCCGAGTCCCGGCGCGCCAGGGCAGGGCCCCTACTCCCCGGGGCAGGGCGGCTACGCGCCGGGGCCGGGTCCGTATGCGCCGGCGCCTGGCCCGTTCGCCCCGGCCCCGGGAGGACCCCAAGCTCCCGCACCGCCGCCGTGACCAGCGCCGATAGCTGCCGCGCCACCATGTCGCCGCAGCCGTTGGCTGCTGACCTGCGAAGTGCCGACGATCGCGACTGCCCAAGTCGCACAGACGTTTTGGGCTCGGCGCTGTCGACGGTGATCGGCGGACCCGTGGGCCGGCATGCCCTGATCGGTCGCACGCCGTTCATGACGCCGCTACGAGTGATGTTTCTGATCGCGGTGGCGTTCTTGGCGCTGGGATGGTCCACGAAGGCGCCGTGCCTGCAGAGCACCGGCACCGGGCCCGGCGACCAACGGGTCGCCAACTGGTCCAACCAGCGCGCCTACTACCAGTTGTGTTACTCCGACACAGTGCCGCTCTACGGCGCAGAATTGTTGAGCCAGGGCAAGTTTCCCTACAAGTCCAGCTGGGTCGAGACAGACTCGACCGGCAAACCCCAGACCCGCTATGACGGCCGCCCAGCGGTGCGCTACATGGAGGATCCGGTGGTGACCGGGGTCTACCAATACGCGGCGATGGCGCTGGCCAAGACCTACACCGCACTGAGCAAACTGCATGTGCTGCCGGTAGTCGCCGAGGTGGTGGTGTTCTTCGATGTCGCCGCCTTCGGGCTGGCGCTGGCCTGGCTGGCGACCGTGTGGGCCAGCGCAGGACTGGCCGGCCGGCGGATCTGGGATGCGGCGCTGGTGGCGGCCTCGCCGCTGCTGATCTTTCAAATCTTCACCAATTTCGACGCCCTGCCAACAGCTTTCGCCATCGGCGGACTGCTGGCGTGGGCTCGGCGGCGACCAGTGCTGGCCGGTGTACTGATCGGCCTGGGTGTGGCGGCCAAGCTGTATCCGCTGTTGTTTCTGCTCCCGCCGCTGGTACTGGGACTTCGGGTCGGGCGGTTCGCCGAGGTGATCCGCACGGCGGTGGCGGTGGCGGCGACCTGGCTGGTGGTGAATCTGCCAGTGATGCTGCTGTTTCCGCGGGGCTGGTCGGAGTTCTTCCGGCTCAACACCCGCCGCGGTGACGACATGGATTCGATCTACAACGTCGTCAAGTCGTTTACCGGGTGGCGCGGTTTGGATGCCCAGCTCGGGTTCTGGCAGCCGCCGGTGGTCCTGAACGCAGTCGTCGCTGTTCTGTTCCTATTGTGCTGCGCAGCAATCGCTTACATCGCGCTGACGGCTCCGCAGCGGCCCCGGGTGGCGCAGCTGACGTTTCTGGTGGTGGCTGCGTTCTTGTTGACCAACAAAGTCTGGAGTCCACAGTTTTCGCTGTGGCTGGTGCCGCTGGCGGTGCTGGCCTTACCGCACCGGCGGATTCTTCTGGCGTGGATGACGATCGACGCGGTGGTGTGGGTGCCGCGGATGTACTACCTCTACAGCGTCCCCAACCGGGGCCTGCCTGAGCAGTGGTTCACCGCAGCGGTGCTGCTGCGCGACGTCGCGGTGCTGCTGCTGTGCGTGTTGGTGGTGCGTCAGATCTATCGACCAGGCGAGGATCTGGTGCGCTGGCGCGGCCGAGTGGACGATCCGGTGGGTGGCGTCTTCGACCAGGCCGCCGACGCGCCGCCGGGCTGGCTGCCGACGTGGCTGCGCCCGCCGAAGCCGCGCCAGCCCGCCGCTTCGCCGCAAGCTGTTGCGAGTCGCTAGCCTCGCCGGCTGTGCATCCAGGGCGAAAAAACCGCCGAATTGCCGCCCTCAACGCAACTTCGACGCCGTCAACGCACGTTCGACGCCCTCATTCCACACTCAGGCGGCCCACGATTACGCAGGCCGGGCAAGCATCCGGTAGCCTGATGCGGTTGCCGACGCAGGCGACCCTCCTGCCACGGACGGACCGTGGCCGCACATGACCATAGGAGGTGATGAGGTTCCCATGCGTCCCTACGAAATCATGGTCATCCTCGACCCCACGCTCGACGAGCGCACCATAGCTCCGTCGTTGGAGGCATTTCTCAACGTTGTCCGCAAGGACGGCGGCACAGTGGAGAAAGTCGATATCTGGGGTCGACGCCGGCTGGCTTACGAAATCGCCAAGCATTCCGAGGGCATCTATGCGGTGATCGATCTCAAAGCCGCCCCGGCGACGGTGTCCGAACTTGACCGTCAGCTCAAACTCAACGAGTCGGTCATGCGCACCAAAGTGGTCCGCACCGACAAGCACTAACGAGTGACTGCCGAGCGTCGGAGCCGTTGCGTAGGCTCTGCGATGAGTCACCTGCGCGCCGCGCGCAGGGCTGATAACCCGTCGTAGACCAGGCGGACCCAGGAGGAAACTGTGGCTGGTGACACCACCATCACCGTGGTCGGAAACTTGACCGCTGACCCCGAATTGCGGTTCACCCCGTCCGGTGCTGCGGTGGCAAACTTCACCGTGGCCTCGACACCGCGGATCTACGACCGACAAAGCGGGGAGTGGAAAGACGGCGAGGCGCTGTTCCTGCGGTGCAACATCTGGCGCGAGGCCGCCGAGAACGTGGCCGAGAGCCTGACCCGCGGGTCGCGAGTGATCGTGACGGGACGGCTCAAGCAGCGCTCATTCGAGACCCGCGAGGGCGAGAAACGCACCGTAGTCGAGGTCGAGGTCGACGAGATCGGCCCGTCTTTGCGCTACGCCACCGCCAAGGTCAACAAGGCCAGCCGCAGCGGCGGTGGAGGCGGCGGCTTCGGCAGTGGCGGCGGCGGCAGCGGCGGCGGCGGTTCTCGCCCACCAGCGCAGACCGGCGGCGCGACCGGTGACGACCCCTGGGGCAGCGCCCCGGCGTCGGGCTCATTCGGCGGCGGCGACGACGAACCACCCTTCTAACTTCAAGCAACACAGCACGGAAGAGATACGTACATGGCCAAATCCAGCAAGCGGCGCCCGGCACCAGAAAAGCCGGTCAAGACACGCAAGTGCGTGTTCTGCGCCAAAAAAGACCAGGTGATCGACTACAAGGACACGGCGCTGCTGCGCACCTATATCAGCGAGCGCGGCAAAATCCGGGCTCGCCGCGTCACCGGCAACTGCGTGCAGCACCAGCGAGACATCGCGCTCGCGGTGAAAAACGCCCGCGAGATGGCGCTGCTGCCCTTCACCTCCTCGGCGCGCTAGTCGCGCAACTCAGACGGAAAGTACGACACGATGAAGCTGATTTTGACTGCCGATGTCGAGCACCTGGGTACCGTCGGCGACACCGTCGAGGTCAAAGACGGATACGGCCGCAACTTCCTGCTCCCGCGTGGGCTGGCGATCATTGGCTCACGCGGCGCCCAGAAACAGGCCGACGACATCCGCCGGGCCCGGGAAACCAAAATGGTGCGCGACCTCGAGCACGCCAACGAAATCAAGACCGCGATCGAGGCGCTGGGGCCCATCCCGCTGCCGGTGCGGGCCGCAGCCGATACCGGCAAGCTGTTCGGTTCGGTGACGGCCGCCGACGTCGTCGCCGCGATCAAGAAGGCCGGCGGTCCCAACCTGGACAAGCGAATCGTCCGGATGCCCAGGGAGCACATCAAATCGCTCGGCACGCACACCGCGACCGCGCACCTGCATCCGGACGTCAACGTCGAGCTCACCCTCGACGTCGTCGCGCAGGGGTAACCCGCAGAATCGCCTCGCCCCGGTGACGGCCATGATCGGCTGCTGCCGGGGTATTGGTGGTTGCGCTGGCTAACTGTCCGGCGAGTAAATCCAGCTGTGAACGTAACCGTCTGTTAACGCCGCCCATAACTGCCTGCAATGCAACACGCCCGACATGGCAACCTGCTGCGACACGCCGAAGAGATTCTCATCCACACAAAGTGCCTGCTGTTGTGGTCCGCTTATCTGCAGTAATGCCGCTACGCCCCACATTCGTCCACAGGTTGTCCACACCCGCCTCAACACGGGTGCTGACGGATATGCACACGTCATGCACAGCTTCATGAACAGCGGCCCTTGGAGTCCTTGCCAGCAACGCTTAGCGTCAACGCGGCGCACCCGGAAGCGGAATCTTTCCACGGCGTCGTGTCGGTGTCTCGACCTACAGTTGAAGGCGTCAATCGAATAAGCGTTCGACAGTCGTGCCGGAGGAGGTGAGAGCCTATGGCGGTCGTCGACGATCTCGGTTACCCCGGCATGGAGGCGGCTTCACCCAGTGAGGACTTCGGCCGTCAGCCACCGCAAGATCTTGCCGCCGAGCAGTCGGTGCTGGGCGGAATGCTGCTTAGTAAAGACGCGATCGCCGACGTGCTGGAGCGGCTGCGTCCCGGGGACTTCTACCGGCCAGCGCACCAGAGTATCTACGACGCCATCCTGCATCTGTACGGGCGCGGGGAGCCGGCCGACGCGGTGACGGTGGCCGCCGAACTTGACCGCCGCGGCCTGCTGCGCCGGATCGGTGGCGCGCCGTATCTGCACACGCTGATCTCGACGGTGCCGACGGCCGCCAACGCCGGCTACTACGCCGGGATCGTCGCCGAGAAGGCCCTGCTGCGCCGCTTGGTGGAGGCCGGCACCCGGGTAGTCCAGTACGGCTATGCCGGCGCGGAAGGCTCCGATGTGGCCGAGGTGGTCGACCGGGCGCAGGCTGAGATCTACGAAGTCACCGATCGGCGGCTCTCCGAGGATTTCGTCCCGCTCGAGGATCTGCTGCAGCCGACGATGGACGAGATCGACGCGATCGCCTCCAACGGCGGTTTGGCGCGCGGGGTTCCGACCGGCTTCGCCGAACTCGACGAGGTGACCAACGGCCTGCATCCCGGGCAGATGATCATCGTCGCGGCCCGCCCCGGAGTGGGCAAGGCATTGGCGCTGGACACGCCGCTGCCGACTCCGGCCGGTTGGACGACGATGGGCAACGTCGCTGTCGGTGACGAGCTGCTGGGCGCCGACGGGCAGCCGACCCGGGTGATCGCGGCGACGGATGTCATGCTGGGCCGGCCGTGCTACGAGGTCGAATTCTCCGATGGCACAGTCATTGTCGCCGACGCTGATCACCAGTGGCCGACGGGGTACGGGGTTCGCACCACGGCTGAATTACGGTGTGGTTTGGACAGTATCGCCGCGGCTGGGTCGATCGCGCGCTACGCCGAGCGGCGCGCCACCGCCACCCTGATGTCACCGGTGCTGCAACTCGACGCGGTGCACCGAGTGCGCAGCGTTCCGGTGCGCTGCGTGCAGGTGGACAATTCCGCGCACCTGTATCTGGCCGGACGTGGCATGGTGCCGACACACAATTCGACGCTGGGATTGGATTTCCTGCGGTCCTGCTCGATCAAGCATCGGATGGCCAGCGTGATCTTTTCGCTGGAGATGAGCAAGTCCGAGATCGTGATGCGGCTGCTGTCGGCCGAGGCGAAAATCAAGCTGTCCGACATGCGTTCGGGCCGGATGAGCGAAATCAGTGAGGCGCCACTGTATATCGACGACTCGCCCAACCTGACCATGATGGAGATCCGCGCCAAGGCCCGGCGGTTGCGGCAAAAGGCCGACCTGAAGCTGATCGTCGTCGACTACCTGCAGCTGATGACCTCAGGTAAGAGGTTCGAGTCGCGCCAGGTAGAGGTGTCCGAATTCTCCCGCAACTTAAAGCTTTTGGCGAAAGAACTCGACGTGCCGGTTGTCGCGATCAGCCAGCTGAACCGGGGTCCGGAGCAGCGCACCGACAAGAAGCCGATGTTGGCAGACCTGCGCGAGTCAGGATGCCTTACCGCCAACACGCGGATCCTTCGCGCCGATACCGGCGCCGAGGTGACGTTGGGTGAGCTGTTGCGCACGGGTGAGCGGCCGCTGGTGTGGTCGCTCGATGAGCAATTGCGCATGGTTGCGCGTCCGATGACCAATGTCTTCCCCAGTGGCCGCAAGGAGGTCTTCAAGCTGCGGCTGGCCTCGGGACGGGAAGTGGAGGCCACCGGCAACCATCCGTTCATGACGATCAACGGCTGGACTCCGCTGGAACAGCTCAAAGTAGGCGACCGGCTTGCCGTGCCGCGCAGGGTTCCGGAGCCGGTTGCCACGCAGCGGATGGCGGATTCTGAAGTCATCTTGCTGGCGCACATGATCGGTGACGGCTCATGCGTCAAGAACCAGCCGATTCGCTATGCATCGATCGATGAAGCGAACCTGTCTGCGGTGGAAATCGCTGCCGCGTACTTCGGAGTGAGTGCGGTGCGCGACGAGTACCCGGCGGCGCGGGTGACGACGCTGCGGCTACCGGCGCCATACCACTTGACGCACCGGACGCGCAATCCAATTGCCGAATGGCTCGATGAGCTGGGCCTATTTGGACTGCGCAGCCATGAAAAGTTCGTGCCTCAGCAGGTTTTCGCGTTGCCGACCGACCAGGTTGCGCTGTTCCTGCGGCACCTCTGGGCGACTGACGGTTCGGTGCGCTGGGAGCCCGTGGCGGAGCAAGCAAAGATTTACTACGCATCGACCAGCCGTCAGCTCGTTGATGACGTTGCACAATTACTCCTCCGCGTCGGTGTTCAGAGCCGGATCGCACGGGTCTCGAAGTTCGGCTACCGGGTTTGCTGGCACTTGACTATCGATCGTGCGGAGAACCAGATCAGGTTTCTTCACAACGTCGGTGTGCACGGCGCGCGCAGCAAGGCTGTGCACGAGGTTCTCGCTGAACTCCAAATGCGCACCGGCCGTCCGGGCGCTGACACGGTGCCCAGAGAGGTCTGGGAAAAGATCGGCAAGGCTCTTGCGGCCAAAAAGGTTACATATGGTGATCTGAGGGTCGCGATGAGCTCCTCTTTTGCCATATCAACGCGGAGGTTCGCACCCGGCCGGTCGCGGTTGCACCATATGGCCGCGATGCTAGAAGACACTGATCTTCACGCGTTGGCCACTAGCGATGTGTTCTGGGACAAGGTTTTAGCGATCACCAGCATCGGGCAAATGGACGTATACGACGGAACTGTACGCGTCACACATAATTTCGTGGCAAATGGAATAAGCGCCCATAATTCATTGGAACAAGATAGCGACATGGTCATCTTGCTGCACCGGCCCGACGCCTTCGAGCGTGACGACCCGCGCGGCGGAGAGGCGGACTTGATCCTCGCCAAGCACCGCAACGGCCCGACTAAGACGGTGACCGTCGCGCACCAGCTGCATCTATCACGATTCGCCAACATGGCACGGTGAAAGCCTGCCTGTAGGTTCTCATCCAACGTGGCGGAATTCTCAACTTCGTAACATCAAAATGGCGGACCCGCCACAATGATGAGAATCTAGTTAGCCCGGCTAGGCGTTAGATTCGCTTTTGCGGTACCCACTTGCTCTCCGTCTTGCCCTGTTGGGCACGCCAAGTTTGTTGTGCATTAAGGACATTGATGGCTCAGTCATCGCAAAGGTGGGTCAGCTGCTCGCGTTGACCGTCGCAGGGGGCGGGGTCCGAGGCCTAGGCAATTTAGCCGCCGCCGGCTCAGTGCACTGTGGTCGTCTCGGTCTTGTGTCCCATGTGGCCCAGGCCTTCGGTGTCACCGGCCGAGGTGCACGCAGAGTGTCGGTGTTCGCTGGCAGACTTTACTCAGGAGGTAACGCGCGGTGTTCGACGAGATGGCTGAAGCTGAGGCGCTCGGTCGCGCCAACCAGGACGCCATTGACCTGACCCGGGCCCACTGCCGGCATGCTCGCATCGAGATGCCGTATGGCAACAGCCCGTTTGGATCGGCCATGGGCTGGCCGCTGGCCAGGATGGAAGTCGATCAGCCGCACCCCGCCCATCGGGCTTGACCGCGCCACAAGCCCACACCGCACCCACCGGCACCGACTACGGCGTGGTTGCGCGCCAGCACGGCATCGCGCGCCTGCTGGGTCAGCTCGCCCGCCAGTGCGGAGCAGCGATCCTAGAGCCGATCCTGGCGATGTTTGCGTCGCGATGAATCGCGGCGTCCGTCGGAGTCAGTACAGACAACCGGTCAAGCACCAGGGAGATTGCGATGGGCAGGCTGATTGTGTCGGCAAACATGACGGTGGACTGCGTCATGGACCCGATGGAAGGGTGGTTCAACCCGACACTAGGAGGAGGGGACGGCATCGCGCAATTGCGCGCCGCAGACGCGCTGATCCTTGGGCGTAAGACCTAAGCTTCTAGGGCCTGACTTGGCGAAGGATGTGTCGGCGCTGAAGGACAGGCTCTCCGGCGATGTGATCGTCTACGGATGCGGAGGGTTGGCCAATGATCTGGCGCGAGGTGGCGTGGTCGACGAGGTGAGGTTCTGGCTTCATCCCTACGTCTGGGGCGATGGGGTTAGGCCCTTCCACGCCGGCAAGCTTCCGATTCGGCTGCGCTTGCTCTCAGCTGCGACGTACGCCTCGGGGATTGTGAGGCTGGCGTACCAGCCGACCGCCCTCTAGATCGCTGCTGACGTGGGCGTCGAATAAAAGATCCGACGGCCGGTGAGAGGTGGGTTACGACGTCAGGATGCCCAGGGTCCGACGCCGCCGACCCTCTCGATCGTGATGCGAGTCAGCTATCCCAGTGGTGCGTCGGACGGCGGGAAATTAGTGCCCGGACCGAAGATGGCCGTGGTGAGCTCGGTCAGCAGTTCGGGCGCGCCGTCCTCCTCGACGCGTGCGTGCCCTTAATCGAGAGATAGGGTGTCTGCGGGCCGCTTCGGTCGGTGGATACGACGGTCGCGGCCACCCGTGAATCACGCCGGATGTTGCGGATCTTTAGGTGCTCGTGTAGATGAGCGATGACGAGCTCGTCGTCGCCGTCGGCCGTGCTTTGCACCACCATCCAAACCACGCTTACTTGAGGGCTGCCGTCGCGATTGACCGTTACCAGTGTCGCCGGCGTGGAACCGATGAGCTGGCGTGCGGTGTCGTCGAGCCTCATATTCCCGCCTTCCACTCTTTGGCCGGTCCTGGTGGGGCGTCGTCGTATTCGTCGTGTCGCCTCCACCACTCATAGGGCGGCCCCTGCGGGTAGCCCGGCGGTGAATCTTCCCAGCTCTCCTGCCGGCCGAGCGCGGTCATGTCCAAAAACCCCCACGTATTGCCCAGGGCCTCGCCACCGCGACCAGTGATGAAATATGTGCGGAACACTCGCGCACCGTCGCGGATGAAGGCGTTCGTGCCGAACCACTGGTCGACTCCAAAGTCGGCGTCAAAGCTATCGGTGATGGTGTACCACGGCATTTTCCAACCCATCCGCTCCTTGAGCCGCGCGATATCGGGTTGGAACGCACGCGAGGCGAATGCGAGCGTGGTGTCGCGGGCATTAAGATGCGCGAGATTGCCGACATGGTCGGCGAACATGGAGCACCCAACGCACGCACGGCCGCGCTCGACACCGGCCGTGCCTTCTGCTTGGCCGTGCACACCCGGATCGAAAAATGCCCGGTAGATGATGAGCTGACGCCGACCGTCGAACAGGTCCAGCAGGCTCATCGTCCCTTTCGGCCCCTCGAAGGTGTACTTCTTGTCCACGGCGGCCCACGGCATCCGCCGACGCTCCGCGGCAAGCGCGTCATGCGCGCGGGTCATCTCCTTTTCTTTGACGAGCAATCGCTGCCACTCCTCTTGCCACTGCTGCGGCGTCACAATCCGTGGCGTTGTCATCGCAATATTCTCCTCTTCTTGTGAAATCACTCTCGATCTGTCACCTAGTCGACGATGACTCCGCCGGTCAGATTGGCAACAGTGCCGGTCATCGCGGCGGCCCGATCGGAGGCGACAAAGGCCGCCACTTGCGCAAGCTCGACCAACGTGGTTGCCCGTTTGCGGTGGCTATTTCCGGCCATGGTGGCCGCAAATTCCTTCGCGGTGATGCCATACGCCTTGGCGTGCAGCCCGTAGACGACATCGATCTGCGGTGTCTCCTCGATGCCGGTCGTACTCAGGCAGACCGCGCGCACGCCGTAGGGCGCCCACTCCGCCGAAAACGCCCGATTGAGTGACTCCATTGCCGCCCAGGCTGGGCTCATACCGCCCAGCAGCGGTACCCCCAAACGGGCAGGCTCCGGGGTGTGCATCAGGACCACTCCCGACTGTTGAGCAATCATGTGGCGTGCAGCTGCTCGAGCGGTCACGAAATGTGCTAGCGCATAGGTGGTTATCGGCTGTGAGAAACTCTCCACCGCGAGCTCGGTCAAGGGAATTCCCTGCATATCGTGCTGCGGAATTCCGATGGCGTTGAACGAGATATCGACCGTCGAGGCCTTATCGACAACGCCGTCCAGGTGGCTGATCACCGCCTGCTCGTCGAGCGCGTCGACCCGAGCGGTTTCCGCCGCACCGCCGGCGGCCCTGATTTCTTCGGCGAGGCTGTTGAGCGCGTCGAGATTTCGCCCGGTCAAAAACACCCGTGCGCCTTCGCGGGCAAACACCTTCGCGACCGCGGCGCCGACAGCTCCTGCGGCCCCGTAGATGACGGCGTTCTTGTTTTCAAGCAACATGATATTTGTCTCCATTCGCCGCCGCGCGGCATAGTTTTTTCTGAGATGCGTTATTAGCGTTGATTGCTTCTAAACGGCTCTTAGATCAATGGCAACTAACATTCATCCCTGGGAATAGTTGCGATGTGCGGTCAGTGGATGGTGATCTCGCCCATGTCGATAGCGACAAGCAGGGGCTCGGGGATCAGCTCGTAATCACCCTGCCACGCGTAGCCTCGTCGCGTGGTGGGGATGACGATGCCGTCGACGTCGCGGTAGTCGGTGGCGTAGAGCATGCCCGTTGCCCCGCCGATGACGTCGATGGTGAAGTCATGGCGGCGCAGCAACCCATCGGGGCCGAAGCACGAGATCTGTTCGCGGTTGTGGCTCTTGACGTTTTCGGGGAACGTCACTTTCAACCGCCGCCACGTTTCACCGTCGACCTCGACCGGGGCGATCTCTTCGGTGATGAATCCAGGCCAGGTGTATAGGAACGGCGTATTCAGATATGTCCAAAGTGCCTCCCCGGTGAAATGAGCGACATGAATGTCATCCCAAGGGGTTTCGAGCCGATGGCCATCGAACGATCGTTCTGGCTCGTCGCGCGCGTCGATGACCGTGCCGTCACGGCGCTGGATGACCACGCGAGAGGGCTCGAAGACCGACCGTTTGTCTTGACCGACGTAGTCCATCGTGAGCAGCTCCCGTTTTGTGTCGGCCTCCAAGCGAACGTCCTTGACTGCGTCCACTTTGCCCTTGACGTGCCAGAGGGCCCCGGTGATGGAGGCATCGACGGTGATCGAATTGACTTGATTCCATCGGTTCAAGCCACCGTGCGCGGTGACGGCGGTATCGAGTAGATCGTTCATTTCTGCTCCTGTGACTAGTTGCCGTTCCGGCTCGCTGAGCGAGCCCTCATCGATATGGAGGAGCCGAGTGGCGGAAACTCATCGCGGCAGCGCGATCATGCCCATCAGAGGCCTCAGCTGCAGGCTGGCTTTACCGCCCGTGGACTGGCTGGTCGGCTCCAGCTGGCCCGGGCGCCACTATCAGCGCAATGGTTTGGGCGATGAGTTTGGTCATCATCGAGCCTCTGTAGTTACGGGAGGTGTGCGGTGAGGAGAGCCGCGGTGGTGCAGTACTTCACGACCAGCCAGGGTGCGCAACGCAACCGCGAGTTGATAGAGGAGGTGTTACGCGAACTGGCTGCCCGCGATCCTGGGGGAGTCACGTACCAGGTGTTGATGTTCGATGACGGGGTTGGGTTCATGCATATCGTCGCGTTCGACGGCACCACCGATCCTTTCGCGGAATGCGTCGCCTACCGCGAATTCCACCGTGCACTCGCCGCGCGCCTGGCCACACCCCCGGTCTGACATATGCGACTTTGGTCGGCTCCTATCACGGCCGCTAGGCTGGCGAGGTGATGCGCTGATCTCACCGCATAGCGATGAGTTTGGACCGGTGGGCTCCTCGGTTGTGCTCAGGAAGGGACTTTCTCACTGACGAAGTGAACCCGCCGCTGCGGTGTCTGGGGTGAATCGGGTTGCCGCCCGCGCAGCGCCGCGCACTTCCCGCGGCGGCCATCGACGAAGACTATGTGTTCGAGGGACCCGACGGCAGGATGGCCTGATCCACAGTTCAGGTGGTTCACAACTATTCGGCTTGCGGTGTCGGTGCTGATGGCATGCTGAGCACGTGCCCGTTCTCGGACCTGGCCGCGCTGGGGCCGGCACCGTTATAACGCCTGGCCATGGCACGACACGTATGGAGCACCGGATCGTCATGAGCACCACCACCGATAACGGAGAGGATTTCGCGCGGCTGGCCGAGCCGTTTCGGCGTGAGCTGATCGCGTATGGCTACCACATGCTCGGCTCGGTCGACGACGCCGAAGAAGTCGTCCAGGACATCTATTTAGACGCGTGGCGGGCCTACGACGGTTTCGAAGGGCGCTCGTCGCTGCGCACGTGGCTTTATCGCATCGCCACCCGGGCTTTTGTGAAAGCCCTCGAGCGCCGCAAGCACCGCCCGCTGCCCTCGGATCTGCATGCGCCGGCCGCCGACCCCACTGCGCGGGTTGTAGCCGGTGATCCCGAGCTGATCTGGTTACAGCCCGCCCCCGATTCGCTGCTGGCCGCCACGACGAGCGACCCGGGCACCGTGGTGGCTGCACGTGAAACCATGCGATTAGCCTTCGTGGCCGCGCTGCAGCTTCTGCCGCCGCGGCAGCGCGCCGTGCTGATTCTGCGCGAGGTATTGGGTTGGTCCGCAGCCGAAGTCGCGGCGCTGCTCGATCTGAGCGTGGCCGCGGTCAACAGCGCCTTACAGCGGGCACGCTCGCATCTACCCGCAGACACCGATTCGCTGGTGCCGCCGTCTGAGCAGTGGCAGCGTGAACTGCTCGACCGGTATGTGGCCGCGTTTCAAAACGCCGACGTTGACGAACTGGTCGCGGTGTTGACCGACGACGCGTTCTATGAAATGCCACCTTTCATCACATGGTTTCAGGGCAGCGCGGCGATCGGTGCCTTTCTCGGCGCCCGCATGCGTGGCTTTGGGAAGACCCCAGTCATACGCACGTCGGCCAACGGGCAACCCGCAGTTGCGCTGTACCCGGCGACCGCTGATGGACAGCATCGCCTGCACGCTCTGCATGTACTCACCCTCGTGCCGCAGGGTGTTGGCCGCATCGTGGCGTTCATGGACATCGATGCGCTGCGGCGCTTCGACTTGCCTCGCGTGCTGTCGATCGAAGCAACGTGATCGCAGGAGATGCTGCCGAGCCCCATCACAGACCGAGGCCCGTGGTTGTGCTGACGATGGTGTACCCATTGCTGCA
Source organism: uncultured Mycobacterium sp. (assembly GCF_964249325.1). Lineage (NCBI taxonomy): Bacteria > Bacillati > Actinomycetota > Actinomycetes > Mycobacteriales > Mycobacteriaceae > Mycobacterium > uncultured Mycobacterium sp. Next base: position 15,524 of record NZ_CAXUCH010000073.1, read on the forward strand.
AGCGGGAAAAGCATTCGCCCGTGTCACCTGCCGGCTGTCGGGCGCTCATCGCATCGATGATGTGCCCTACGCGACGCTGAAAAGGCCTTGGGCACAACGGGTTTCTACGTCTCGATTCGGCCCGCGGGCAGATGAGAGTCTTCGGTCACGGCGGCGCTTAGTCGCCGGGTCGCAGAAGAGAGCTGCGCCCCCAGACGGGTGACCGCCGTGCCGCTCATCGGCTCGGCGCTGGGGACCAGGCTAAGCATCAGGGCGATGCGCGACTCTTGCTCCAGGATCGGGGAGTCTATGTGGCTCACTTCGTAGGTGCGATCAGGGTCCAAACTGATCGGGAACCACTCTTCCTGGTGGAGTAGTTCGTCGGTCAATTCCTGCGCCAGCTGGCTGAGCCGGGTGGACCGCACCTCGGCGCTCCGCACAATCTGCGCCAGTTCCTGCAAACGCAGATCGGGCAGGAGGTGAAGACTCACCGCGTAGCCCCGTTGCCTGGCCGATGCCAAGGCCTCGCGGTAACGATCGCGCACATCCTCAGGCAGCGCGGCCAGCCAGCGCTCCCGAGCATCTGGCCCGGCCCAGGCAACGATCGACGCCCCATACGGCGGCCGGTGGGGGAACTGGGTGCCGATGGGCATCGGGTGACCGCCGCCGTGAGGGCTTCGGACTTGATCGACGACGGTGGAGTGGTCATCGCTGACCGAGAAGGCGATGCAGTGCGCTCCTGTCGCGGCCGACAACTCGGCCATCGCCGAGCGGGCCAACACCAGGGCCGGATAGCGGCTCGCGGCCTCTCGGCCGAGCCGGACCAGAGCAGGACCGAGGTGGTAGGTCTTGCGAACCGGGTCGCGCAGCAGCCAGCCGGCCCGCAGCAGTTCGGACAGCATCGAGTGGCAGCTGGCCTTATGGACGCTCAAGTGGCGCGACACCTCCGCCAATGTCATCCCTTGGCCTCCATCACCTGCCAGATGCTCGAACAGGTTCACAACCCGCTCGGTCTGCGGCGAAGGACGCGGAGCCATGAAACCTAATGGTCGCATAATGCGAACAGTTGCGGTGACATGAGCGACCATGTGACCATTGCCACAATGACAGACCTTCGCGCCAAGGTGGCGGTCGTAACCGGCGGAGCCGGGGGCATCGGCCAAGCCATCGGCCGACGTTTCGGCCAGGAAGGCATGAAGGTTGTCCTGGCCGATGTCCTCGCCGAGCCGCTGGACGAAGCAACCCGGGCACTCGCGGACGAGGGCATCGAGGCGGTCGGTGTGATTACCGACGTGACCGACTATTCCTCGGTCGAGTCGCTCGCCAACGAGACGCTCGACCGCTTCGGCGCGGTGCACGTGGTCTGCAACAACGCCGGCACCGGCGCAGTCTCCGAGGGCTACATGTGGGAACACGACCTGGCCGATTGGCACTGGGGGATCGACGTCAACGTGCTCGGCGTCATCCACGGCATCAAAGCTTTCGTGCCCATCCTGCTCGAGCAGGGCGAGGGACACGTGGTCAACACTTGCTCGGGCAACGGCGGGTTCGCGCCAATTGCCCGCGGGGCCATGGGCGGACCGGCCAATGCGGTCTACCCGATGACCAAGGCCGCGGTGCTCTGCCTGACCGAAAGCCTCTACACCCACCTGGAAATGACAGGGACCCAGGTGCGGGCGCACGTCCTTTTCCCCGGCGGCTTTTTGAACACCGGCATCTGGGAGTCGTGGCGGCACCGGCCGCAGCGCTACGCCGCGACCCAGCAACGTCGCACACCCGAGCACACTCTGGCAGACGTTGTGGCCCGCTTCGAGGCCGCCGGAGCACGTGTCGAGTTCACTCCGCTCGAGACGGTCGCCGAGCAGGTGGTGGAGGGAATCCGGGCCGACTGCTTCTGGATGATGGGTCCACCTACGCCCGCCGAGGACGTCGTGAGCCGCAAGGCGGCATCGATCCTCGCTCGCAGCAACCCCGACTACCTGGTCGACGTTCTCGGCCAAAGTGCCCAGAAGGAGCCGGCTACCGAAGGAGGAAAGCGTTGAGCACCAACGTAATTCGCTACGGCCCTCGCCCACCGGAGGCACAAGTCGATCACGAGATCGACGCCACCAAGGCGCCCATCGCCACCGAAGCGGTAACTGTCACGTATCTGACCGATCCGGAGATCGTCGCGGCCGTGCTGCCCAAGCCATTAGAGCCGGCGACCGAGCCATTGGTGCGGGTTCAGCTTCAGCGGGTCCGGATAGAGGGTAGGCCGCCGTTCGGGTCGGCAGTGTTTTCGGTGACCGCCCGGCACGGCGAGCGCCACGGCGACTATCCCCTGTTCATGCCCCAGTCCACCGAACAGTCGGTCACGGGTGGGCGCGAAACATTCGGCGAGCCAAAGAAATTGGCTCACATTGAGGTGGAGCGCGACGGCGATCGCGTCACCGCCAGCGTCGACCGGCTGGGCTACCAGCTCATCCGAGTGAACGGTCAGGTCACCGGCCCTGCGGAGTTGCCGCCCGACCAGGTGAACACCGAGTTCTACTTCAAGTTCCTGCGGGCCCCCGATGGCAGCGGCATCACCGACCCCCACCTGGTCTACGGCGAGTATCACCGCCACTACGAGCTGCTCGAAAACATCGACGGCACACTCGGGTTGGGGGACTCGCCGCTGGATCCGGTGGCCGACATCGTGATCCGCCAGATCAGGTCGATTACCTGGTGCCGGCGGCGCACCATCCAGCTGGGGCGCATCGCGGCGCGGGTGCCGCAGGAGTGGCTGCTGCCGTATGTGCATCAGCGCTACGACGACGTGGCACTGCTCGCCGCCTCCGGGCCCGAGCCGGCGCGGGTATAGCGCATGGACCGGTACACCGTCATTTCGGCGGACTGCCACGCCGGCGCGGATCTGCTCGACTACCGCGAGTACCTCGACCCGCAGTACAGGGACGAATTCGACAGCTGGGCAAAGACATACGTCAACCCGTTCAGCGACCTCACCGAGCCCGACGCCGAGCGCAACTGGAACAGCGACCGGCGTAACTCTGATCTGGATCGGGAAGGCATCGCGGGGGAGGTCATTTTTCCCAATACCGTGCCGCCGTTCTTTCCTCAGACAAGCCTGGCGGCACCTCCACCGGAGACCGCCCGGGAGCTCGAGCTGCGTTGGGCCGGCCTGCGTGCGCACAATCGCTGGCTGGCCGACTTCTGCTCCGCCTCACCCGAGCGGCGCGCCGGGGTGGGCCAGATCCTACTCGGCGACCTTGACGAGGCCCTCGCCGAGGTGGCACAGATCGCCAAGTTGGGGCTGCGTGGCGGTGTGCTGCTGCCCGGCGTTGTCCCCGGTACCGGCCTCCCCCCGCTCTACGCCGAGCACTGGGAGCCGCTCTGGGCGGCGTGCGAGCAGGCGGGCTTGGTGGTCAACCATCACGGCGGGAGTGCCGGGCCGAGCCCGACCGACGGCTGGGGCAGCTCGTTTGCGGTGTGGGTGTACGAGACGCACTGGTGGGCGCACCGGGCGTTGTGGCACCTGATCTTCAGTGGCGCACTGGATCGCCATCCGGACCTCATCGTGGTCTTCACCGAGCAGGGGGCCGGGTGGATACCGGCGACTCTCGACTCGCTCGACGTGGCGGCGGCGCGTTACGGGCGAGCGAGCTCGGCGATCGCTCGCTTCGCCGGGCCCACCGCCGGCTCGCTTCCCCTTAAGCCCAGCGAGTACTGGGCCCGCCAGTGTTTCGTCGGGGCCAGTTTCATGCGACCGGTCGAATGTGCCGAGCGCCACCGAATCGGCGTCGACCGGATTATGTGGGGAAGCGACTACCCGCACTACGAGGGGACTGCTCCCTACACGCGGGAGGCGTTGCGGCACACCTTCAGCGGTGTCCCGACAGCCGAGGTGGGGGC
>NZ_CAXUCH010000074.1:0-1667 GCF_964249325.1 uncultured Mycobacterium sp.
GGGCGGGTCGGCGGCCCGCGTCACCGCGCTGGCCAGCAGCACCGCGTCGCAGCCCAACTCCATCGCCAGCGCGGCGTCGCTGGCGGTGCCGATGCCGGCGTCGAGTACCACCGGAACACCGGCTGCTGCCACGGTCATCTCGATGTTGTGCGGGTTCGCGATGCCCAGCCCGGTGCCGATCGGTGAGCCCAGCGGCATCACCGCCGCGCAGCCGGTGTCCTCCAGGCGTCTGGCCAGCACCGGGTCGTCGTTGGTGTAAGGCAGCACCACAAAACCGTCGTCCACCAATTGCTCTGCGGCCCTGACCAATTCGACCGGGTCCGGCAGCAGGGTGCGCTCGTCGGCGATCACTTCAAGCTTGACCCATTCGGTGCCCAGCGCCTCACGGGCCAGGTGCGCCGTCAACACCGCCTCGGCGGCGCTGCGGCACCCGGCGGTGTTGGGCAGCGGCGTTATGCCAAGCCGGTTCAGCAGATCGAGCATCCCGGTGGCGCCCTCGGCGTCGACGCGGCGCATGGCGACCGTCGTCAGCTCGGTGCCCGACGCGACCAACGCCTCCTCGAGCACCGCCAGGTTGGTCGCCCCGCCGGTACCCATGATCAGTCGGGAGCTAAAGCTGCGGCCCGCGATCGTGAGTTTAGAATCAGCCACCCTGCACCGCCGTTACCACCTCAAGCCGTGCGCCATCGGAAAGGGTTGTCTGCCAATGGTTTCGGGGAAGGACGGCTTGGTCCAGCGCCACCGCGATACCCCGGTCAGGGTAACCCAGGGTCTGCAGCAGCGCCGCGACCGTGGTCTGCTCGTCGACCTCGACCTGTTTCTCGTTGACCAACACCATCATGGGTGTGCTCCGATCGGAACCAGTTCGGACGCGATCTGTTCGGCGGTCCAGGGCGCCAGCAGGAAACCGTTGCGCCCGTGGCCGGCGGCCACCAGGGTACGTTCGTCAAGACGCTGGACGAGCGGCTGGTTGTCCGGTGTCATCGGCCGCAACCCGGCGCTACATTCGGCCAGCTCGTATTCGCCAACGGCCGGCAGCACCGCGCAGGCGTCGGCGAGCAGATCACGCACCCCGGAGACGACCGGTGCGGTGTCACGGCCATGCTCGTATTGGGTGGCGCCGACAACGACACCGTCGGCGCGCGGCACCAGGTACACCTGCCGACCGTGCACCCGAGCCCGGATCACCCGCTGCGGCACCGGCATGCAGCCCTTGCGCCAGCGCAGCCGCAGCACCTCGCCCTTCACCGGCCGGATCGGCAGGCCGGGCCACAACGCCGGGGCGTCGATGCCGTTGGCGATCACTACTGCATCGGCCTCTATATGCGCAAGCTCATACACCGGCGCCGCCCACTGCACGCCCACCCGCTCGCATGCCGCTGCCAGCCCTTCCAACAGCGTGCGGTTGTCGACCGCAAGCTCGGTGGGCGCCCGGAAGCCGTGCCGAATGCCGTGTGCCAGAAGCGGTTCCACGTCGCGCGCAGCCGACTCCCACACCACCGGGTGGCCTTGCCCGGCCAGCCAGTCGGCGACGGTGCGCAGCTCGGCGGCGTCGGCGGAGTCAACGGCCACCACCAACGATCCGCGGGCGGTGATCACCTGCGCCGGCAGCCCGTCCAGATAGTCGCCCTGCTTGCGGATGCGGTCAATGGCCCCCTGCATCTGGC
>NZ_CAXUCH010000074.1:1677-10077 GCF_964249325.1 uncultured Mycobacterium sp.
CGCCCCGGAACTTGCCGAGGAGATCGGCGCCGAGCTCGCCGCGCCACCGACAGCCCGCTGACGCCTCCGCCGATTACGGCCAGCGATCCCGGTGACATCCTTACGCTCCCTTCGCCGGCATCATCCGGATCAGGTCGGACGGTAAGGGCAGGCGCGCCCACTCTCAGACCCCGCTCCTGGGACTCCCGTGATTCGTCAGCCTTACACGCTAGCGGCTAGCGTCGCGGTGTGCACGAACCCTCTACCCGGCTTGCCGCCGCGCGGCTCTACCTGTGCACCGACGCCCGACGTGAGCGTGGCGACTTGGCCGAGTTCGCCGAGGCGGCGCTGGCCGGCGGAGTCGACATCATCCAGCTGCGCGACAAGGGGTCGGAAGCTGAGCGGCGGTTCGGCCCGCTGGAGGCGCGCGACGAGCTGGCGGCGCTGGAGATCCTCGCCGACGCGGCACGCCGCCACGGCGCATTGGTTGCGGTCAACGACCGGGCCGACATCGCCCGCGCGGCCGGCGCCGACATGCTGCATCTGGGCCAGGGCGATCTGCCGCTGGACATCGCGCGGGCGATCGTGCGGCCGGGCACCCTGATCGGCCGCTCCACCCACGACGTCGGCCAGGTCGCAGGCGCGTTCGCCGACGACGTCGACTACGTCTGCGTCGGCCCGTGCTGGCCCACCCCCACCAAGCCCGGCCGACCGGCGACGGGCCTACAGCTGGTCCGGGACGCAGCGAAGTTGGCCGGCGAGAAGCCGTGGTTCGCCATCGGCGGCATTGACGCGGAGCGGCTGCCGCAGGTGCTTGAAGCCGGGGCCCGCCGAGTGGTGGTGGTGCGGGCGATCACGGCAGCCGACGACCCGAAGGCGGCGGCCCAACGGCTCAGTTCGGCGCTTGCAGCAGCGCGCTGATCCGGTCACTCAGCTGGGAGGGCGCCTGATCCGGCGGGCCCGGCATGCACCAGACGAAGACGCCCGGCTCGACCTGCACAGTGCATGGCAGCTGCACTCGCCGCTCGTCGCTATCATCCAGCGGCACGGTGGCCGGCGCAGTGCTCAGCCGGTGCCAGCTGGCGGCGAACCCGGGATGCAGGGGCAGCTCGGCCACCTCGTCTTCGGCGACCCAGCGCAGCTCGGCGCTTTCGCCGTTAGGCGTGGTGTAGAGCAACTCGTCGGCGTCGGCGACGACCGTGGTGTAGCTCCAGTGAGCACCGCCGGCGCCGACAACCTGGGCCGTGACGACCGCCCCACGCACGGCGACGCGCTCGGCGGGCAGGCCCGCCTCCTCCGAGGCTTCCCGGACCGCGGCCTGCTCGGGCGTCTCATGGCTGTCGCGGGCGCCGCCGGGCAGCCCCCACGTGCCGCCCTGGTGACTCCACCAGGCTCGATGCTGCAGCAGCACGGCCGGTGTGCCGTCGGGGCGCGGCGCGCGCAACAATAGACCGGCCGCACCGTAGCGGCCCCAGTAGCGGGCGCCGCTGTCGGAGATCACCCATCCGTCACCGTCGCCGCGCACGGAGTCAGGATATTCGCCCAGCGACGATGCGGGCCGTGGCGCGGCCCGAGGAGGAGCCGGACAATCCAGCTGCAGGTCCGCGACGATGCGGCCCGCTTAGCTGACCGGCCGCGTAGACACGAACTATCGGCAAGCCACACCGTCAGCGACTTGGGCTCTTAGACTTCGCTTATATAGTTCGTTTCGGTTCATTTGGGGGATCGGCCGAAAGATGATGAGGTCGGAACAGACGTGACCATTGAGTTGGCGCACCCGTCGACCGAGCCGTTGGGGTCGCGGTCGCCGACTGAACCGGCTCACCCGCGTTGGTGGTTCATCTCCACCACACCGGGCCGCATCCTGACCATCGGCATCATCTTGGCGGCGCTGGGCGGCGCCACTGCGTTTGCCACCTCGACGACCATCAACCACCGCCAACAGGCGTTGTCCACGGTGCTCAACCACACCGAGCCGCTGGCCTACGCCGCCGGCCAGCTCTACACCACGCTGTCGGTGGCGGATGCGGCAGCTGCGACCGCGTTCATCGCCCAAGCCGAGCCGCGCACCGTGCGGCAGCGCTACGAGCAGGCCATCACCGACGCGGCGGTGGCGGTGACGCGGGCCTCCAGCGGGCTGACCGACGAACCGCTGGGCAACTGTGACCGTGGCGAGTCGGCGGTGCTGTTGCTGGGCCGGATCAACGCCGAACTGAGCGTCTACACCGGGCTGATCGAGATCGCGCGCACCAACAACCGGGCGGGTAACCCTGTCGGGGCGTCGTATCTGTCAGAGGCGTCGGCGCTGATGCAGTCGACGATCCTGCCCGACGCGCAGTGTCTTTACCGAGCAACCTCGGCGCGGGTAGACAGCGAGACCACGGCCTCAACCCAGATTCCGGCCCCGGTGATCCTCGTCGTGGCCACCACCGTGCTGTTCGGTGCGTACTCACACCGCTGGCTGGCGCGGCGCACCAAACGGCGGATCAACCCGGGTCTGGTCGCGGGCGCACTGGCGATTCTCGTTATGGTGATTTGGGTGGGGACGGCGCTGACAATTTCCACCACAGGCAGCCGCAATGCGAAAAACACTGCGGCAGAATCACTTAAGACGATCACGAACCTGTCGATCACGGCGCAGCAAGCGCGCGCCGACGAGACGCTGTCGCTGATCCGCCGCGGCGACGAAGATGTCCGCAAGCAGTCCTTTTATCAGCGCATCGACAGCATGCATACGCAACTCGAGGAGTACCTGTCGCGCCCCGACGCCGTGGACAAAACCGATCTGCAAGGCGCCGACCAGTTGCTGGCCCGGTGGCGCCAGGCCAACGATCGGATCAACACCTACATTGCGGTCGGCAACTACCGAGCCGCCACCGAGGTGGCGTTGGGCCATGGCGAAGACGACTCCACCCCGGCGTTCGACAAGCTCGACGAGGCGCTGGGCAAGACCCTGGAGCAGAGCCGCGACCAGCTGCGTACCGACATCCTCAATGCGCGCCGCGGGCTGTCCGGCGCCACGGTGGGTGGCGTGGTGCTCAGCTTGAGCGCTGCCATTGCGGTCGCGCTGGGTCTGTGGCCACGGCTAAACGAGTACCGGTGATGACGCTCATGTCCAAGATCCGGTGGAGAGCCCTGGCCGCACCGCTTGCTGCCATGGTGCTGGCCGGCTGCGCTCATCCGGCGCCCCCGGTGGCGATGTCGGTGCCGACACTGCCGCCGCCCACGCCGGCCGGTATGCAAGAGTTGCCGCCGCAGCCGCCGCGCCCGCCGAAGGCTTCGCCGGAGGACTGCGATCCGACCGCCAGCCTGCGCCCCTTTCCCACCAAAGAGGAGGCCGACGCAGCCGTGGAGGGCATCCGCGCCCGCGGCCGGCTGGTCGTCGGGCTCGACATCGGCAGCAACCTGTTCAGCTTCCGCGATCCCATCACCGGCGAGATCACGGGTTTCGACGTCGACATCGCCGGCGAGGTGGCGCGCGACATCTTCGGCACCCCGACTGCCGTCGAGTACCGGATTCTGTCGTCGGACGAACGCATTACCGCGCTGCAGAAGTCGCTAGTCGACATCGTCGTCAAGACCATGACGATCACCTGCGAGCGGCGCAAGTTGGTGAACTTCTCCACCGTCTACCTGGACGCCTACCAGCGCATCTTGGCGCCGCGCGACTCAGCGATCGTCAAGCCATCCGACTTGCCGGGCAAGCGAGTCTGCGTGGCCAAGGGCACCACGTCGCTGCGACGGATCCGCGAGATCGCCCCGCCGCCGATCATCGTGTCCGTAGTCAACTGGGCCGACTGCCTGGTGACGCTGCAGCAGCGGCAGGTCGATGCCGTCAGCACCGACGACTCCATCCTGGCCGGACTGGTGTCACAAGATCCCTACCTGCACATCGTCGGCCCCAACATGGACACGCAGCCCTACGGCATCGGGATCAACCTGGACAACACCGGGCTGGTCCGCTTTGTCAACGGCACGCTGGAACGCATCCGCCGCGACGGAACATGGAACACGTTGTACCGCAAATGGTTAACAGTTTTGGGCCCCGCGCCGGCCCCACCCGCCGCGAGGTACGTGGACTGATGGACGAGCCCATGGACAGCGAACGCGAGGAGCAGCGCCGCCACGAGGAGAGCCCCGGCACGCAGCCGGCGGACGTGCTCGCCGACTCGGCTTCGGTGCGCCGCCCGATGTCCACCCAGGCCATCTTCCGTCCGGATTTCGACGACTCGGAGCGCACGTCGGAGCGCACCGTCGAGACCGAGCCGCAGGAACGGCTGCCCACCACCGCGACGCGGACGGTGCCGCCGGTGCGAAAGCTGGGCGGTGGCCTGGTGGAAGTGCCGCGAGTGCCCTATACCGATCCGCTCGAAGCGCTGATGACCGATCCGGTGGTACCGGAGTCTCGGCGGTTCTGCTGGAACTGCGGCCGGCCGGTCGGCCGATCGGGCCCGGACGGCGAGGCGTCCTCAGAGGGTTGGTGCCCGTACTGCGGCAGCCCGTATTCCTTTCTGCCGCAACTAAACCCGGGCGACATCATCGCCGGCCAGTACGAGGTCAAGGGGTGCATCGCGCACGGCGGGCTGGGCTGGGTGTACCTGGCGTTCGACAAAAACGTCAACGACCGGCCGGTGGTGCTCAAGGGCTTGGTGCATTCCGGCGACGCCGAGGCGCAGAAGATCGCAATGGCCGAGCGGCAGTTCCTGGCCGAAGTGGTGCACCCGTCGATCGTGCAGATCTTCAACTTCGTCGAGCACCCGGACCGGCATGGGAATCCCGTCGGTTACATCGTGATGGAATACGTCGGCGGGCAATCGCTCAAACGACGCAAGGGCGACAAACTTGCGGTGGCCGAAGCGATCGCTTACATCCTCGAAATCCTGCCTGCCCTGGGCTATTTGCACTCTATTGGCTTGGTCTACAACGACCTCAAGCCCGAGAACATCATGCTGACCGAGGAGCAGCTCAAGCTGATCGACCTCGGCGCGGTCTCGCGGATCAACTCCTTCGGCTACCTCTACGGCACGCCCGGCTACCAGGCGCCCGAGATCGTGCGGACCGGCCCGACGGGGGCCACCGACATCTACACGGTCGGACGTACGTTGGCGGCTTTGACGCTCGACCTGCGCACGCGCAACGGCCGCTACGTCGAGGGACTGCCCGACGACGACCCGGTGCTGGACAAGTACGACTCGTTCGGCCGCTTGCTGCGCCGCGCCATCGACCCCGACCCGCGGCGGCGGTTCAGCAGCGCCGAGGAGATGTCCGGGCAGCTGATGGGCGTGCTGCGCGAGGTGGTCGCCCAAGACACCGGGGTGCCGCGTCCGGGGTTGTCGACGATCTTTTCCCGCTCCCGCTCCACGTTCGGGGTCGACCTCCTGGTCTGCCACACCGACGTGTACCTGGACGGCCAGGTGCATTCGGAGAAGCTGACCGCCAAGGAGATCGTCACCGCGCTGCAGGTGCCGCTGGTCGATCCGGCCGACGTGGCCGCCCCGCTGCTGCAGGCCACCGTCCTTTCGCAGCCGGTGCAGACCCTGGATTCGCTGCGCGCGTTCCGCCACGGCTCGCTGGACGCCGAGGGCATCGACCTGTCGGAGTCGGTCGAGCTGCCGCTGATGGAGGTGCGCGCGCTGCTCGACCTCGGCGACGTCGGCAACGCCACGCGCAAATTGGACGACCTCGCCGAACGTGTCGGCTGGCGCTGGCGGCTGGTGTGGTATCGGGCGGTCTCGGAGCTGTTGACAGGCGACTACGACTCGGCCATCAAGCATTTCACCGAGGTGCTCGATACCTTCCCCGGAGAGTTGGCGCCCAAGATGGCGCTGGCGGCCACCCACGAACTCGCAGGAAACCCCGACTGGGAAAAGTTCTACCGGACGGTATGGCAAACCGACGACGGAGTGATCTCGGCGGCGTTCGGTCTGGCCCGAGCACTCTCGGCGACCGGCGACCGGGCAGGTGCGGTGCGCACCCTCGACGAAGTGCCTGCCACCTCAAGGCATTTCACGACCGCGCGGTTGACGAGCGCGGTCACGCTACTGTCGGGTCGATCGCAGAAGGAGATCACCGAGGAGGAGATTCGCGACGCAGCCCGGCGGGTGGAGGCGCTACCGCCCACCGAGCCTAGGGTGCTACAAATCCGGGCCCTGGTGCTGGGAACGGCGATGGACTGGCTGGAAAATCACGAGGCCAGCACCAACCACATCCTGGGCTACCCGTTCACGCGACACGGTTTGCGGCTTGGGGTCGAGGCGTCGCTGCGCGCCCTGGCGCGGGTGGCGCCCACCCAGGCGCACCGCTACACCTTGGTTGACATGGCCAACCGCGTGCGCCCGAACAGCACGTTCTAGCTCGTGTCGAGCGTGCGTCCAGGGCGGACCGCTGTCGAGCGTGCGTCCAGGGCGGACCGCTGTCGAGCGTGCGTCCAGGGCGGAAATCGTGCGCGATTTTCGCCACCCACGCACACTGAACGCCAGCAACGCACACTCGATGCCCTTACCGCACACTCAACGCGCGAGCAGTCGGGCGCGAAGGTCTAACGCGTGCCGCACTCGACGCACGATGTCGGCGGGGCGGTCCTCAGCGACTACGCGGATGATGAGCCAACCCATCCGCTCGAGCATTTCTAGCCGCCGAATGTCCTTGACATACTGCGCTCGATCGGCGCGGTGGTGGTCGCCGTCGTATTCGACCGCAACCATGTACTGCTCCCAACCTAAGTCGAGGTAGGCCATCGCAACGCCGTCGGCGTCGACGACGGGGATCTGGGTTTGCGGCCGGGGAAGTCCGGCTTCGATGAGGAGCAGCCGCAGGTAGCTCTCCCTGGGCGACTGCGCACCCGCGTCGACCAGCTCAAGCGCCGTCTCCAATTGACGTAGTCCGCGCGCACCGCGGTGACACTCAGCCATCCGCGCAACGTCGTCAAGCTTGAGACCGGTCAGGCGCGTAAGCGAGTCCAGCTGCGCCACCGCCGAGCGCAGAGGCCGCCGCCGCCCGATGTCGAAGGCGGTGCGCTCGGGCGTGGTGACCCTGCGGCCGGCAATCGTCTGGACCTCTCCATCGAGCAGCAAGTCGCGGCGCGTCACCACACCCGCTGGCGCGCGAGCGTTCCCATGCACCAACTCCACAGGTACATCGTCGATCCAGGTAACGCCATGTAAGGCTGCGGCTGCCGAACCGCAAATCGTCGCTTCGCGGCGCGACCACAGCCAGGCGGCGACAACGCGCTTCTCGAACGAGAGTTGGATGTTCTTGGCCAAGTAGACATCTGGAAACACAGCTTGGTATCGAGATCGCATTTGGTGACGGTTCAACACTCCGGACGCCAACGCTTCGCTACCGATGAACGGCTCGTCCGACGCACGCATCCCGGGAAGGATGGCACGCCGGCCTCTAGCCCGCGTCTCACCTATCCACAGGGCCGGGTCAGCTCGCCACCAGCTTGACCACCTGGTCGTTGCCGTAGTCGCTGACGTAGATGCTGCCCGACGAGTCCACCGCCACACCGTGGGTGTAGTTGAGCTGGGGAACCGGCAGCAGGACCTGTTTGGTCGCTCCCGCGTTCAACCTCACCACCCGGCTGCCGTCGGTGACATACAGGTTGTTCGACTCATCCACCGCTAAACCGGATGGATCTCTCAGTCCGGTGAACGGCAGCACGCTCTGGCTGGTGGATCCGGCCGCCAGCTTCAGCACCCGGTTGTTGCCGGTATCGGCGACGTAGACGCTGCCGTCGTTGTAAACGGCCACACCCTGCGCACGTTCGAGGTCGTTGAACGGCAGCACCGTCTGGGTGGTCGACCCCGCGGCCAGTTTCACCACCCGGTCGTTGCCGGTGTCGACGACGTCGACGCTGCCGTCTTTGCCCACCGCCAATCCCTCAGGGCGCTTGAGACCGGTGAACGGCAGCACGGTCTGGGTGGTCGACCCCGCGGCCAGTTTCACCACCCGGTCATTGTCGGTGTCACCGACGTAGACGATGCCGTCCTTGTCCACCGCCAAGCCGTACGGCTCCTTGAGGTTGATGAACGGCAGCACAGTCTGCTTGGTGGAGTCGGGGGGCAGCTTGACCACCCGATCGTTTTCGATGTTGGTCACGTAGACGCTGCCGACCGCGTCCACCGCCACACCCTCCGGTCCGGTCAGGCCACTGAACGGCAGAACGGTGGCCCGATACGCCGTCGGTGCCGCTTTCGTCGACCCGGGCGGTTGGCCGTGAGTCGCCGCGAGCCGCCACACCACGATGCCTGCGGCGGTGAGGACCAACACCACCACCACGGCGAGGGCCACCGTCAGCAGCTTCGAGCGCTGCCACGTCGGCTCGGCGACCTCGTCGGGGTAGGACTCGGAGTAGAAGTCCGGGTGAGAATCCGGATAGGAGTCCGGCTCGGGAACCTGCTCGGAAACGCGCTGCGGGGG
>NZ_CAXUCH010000074.1:10087-11034 GCF_964249325.1 uncultured Mycobacterium sp.
GTTCACCAGGCGACTCCCAGGCTGGCGGCGGTCTCGGCGCCGGAGCGGGCGCCGTCCTCGTGGAACCCCCAGCCGTGGTAGGCGCCGGCGTAGGCGAGCACCCCGTCGTTCAGCTCGGGCAGCCGCCGGCGGGCGGCCACCGCAGCGAGGTCACTGGCCCGGCCGACCATCGTGGCCTGGTCGGCAACCGCTTGGGCCGACAGCGCGTCTCGGGCCGCGTGAGCAAGATCGCCGGCGGTCGCGTACCGGTGTTGCGGATTCTTCGCCATGCCGCGTGCGATCACCGCGTCGAAGCGAGGTGAAACCGCTTGCGGGCGAAGCAGACTCGGCTTGGGCGGTGCCGCGGTCAAGTGTGCTTTGATTACTTGGCCCACCGTGGTCGCAGCCGGGTACGGGCGCTCGCCGGTCAGCAGTTCGGTCAACACGCAGGCAAGCGAGTACACGTCGGCGCGGGTGCTGGGCGGCGCGTTGTCGAAACGCTCCGGCGCGGTATACGCATAGGAGCCCGCTGTCGGTCGCGGTGCGGCCAATTCCGGGTCGGCGACGCCGAAGCCGAGCAGGTAGGCGGTGTCGTCGTCGGTAAGGAGGATGTTCTCCGGCCTGACGTCCCGGTGGATCAACCGATGGGCACGCGCGGCATCTAGCGCCGCGGCGACCTGCTCGACGATCGCGACCGCCCGCTGCGGGCTCATCGGCCCGAACGCGGATAGCAACGACCGCAGCGTCTCGCCGGCTGTCAAGGCTGTGGCGACGTAGCACACGCCGTCGATCTCGCCCCAATCATGGACGGGGACGACGTGCGGATCGGCGGTTCGCGCGACGACGGGCAACTCGGTGATGAACCGTTGGGGATCCACGCTGGGTGGCAGCAGGGTGAGCCCAACCGTGCGGTTGTTGACGGTGTCGACGGCCTGGTAGAGCTGACCTACGCCGGTCTGGGCGAGCAG
>NZ_CAXUCH010000074.1:11044-17092 GCF_964249325.1 uncultured Mycobacterium sp.
TCCCCACCCGCCCGTTGTCGGGCTGGTCAGCCATCGCGTGCCCCTATCGCTTGCATGCAGTCGCGAGCGATGGCCAGTTCTTCGTCGGTCGGAATCACCAGTACGGTGACCGTCGAGCTGTCCGCGGAGATCCGCCGCAACTCGGCGGCCGCGGTGGCGTTGCGGTGCTCGTCGAGCTTGATGCCGAGGTCCGCCATCCCGGCCAGCGCGTCGCGGCGCACCTCCGCGGCGTTTTCGCCAATGCCGGCGGTGAACGTCAGCACGTCGGTGCGCCCCAGCACCGCAAGGTAGGCGCCGATATATTTGCGCAGCCGGTGGATGAACACGTCGTAGGCCAATTGTGCTGTGTTATCGCCTGATTCCATCATTTCACGCAGCCGTCGGAAATCCTGTTCACCGGCGATGCCCAGCACCCCGGATCGATTGTTGAGCATCGACTCGACGTCGTCGACGTCCATTTTCGCCGACCGGCACAGGTAGCTGATGATGCCCGGGTCGATGTCACCGCTGCGGCTTCCCATCACCAGGCCCTCCATCGGGGTCAGGCCCATCGACGTGTCGACCGGGCGACCACCAGCGATTGCCGACGCCGACGACCCGTTACCCAAATGCAGCACAATCTGCTTCAAGTCATCCAGCGGTCTGCTCAGGAAAATGGCGGCCTGCTGACTGACGTACTGGTGCGACGTGCCGTGAAATCCGTAGCGGCGGATCTGCCACCGTTGCGCCACCTCCCGGTCGATGGCATACGTCGCGGCCGCCGCGGGCAGGTCGTGGAAAAACGCGGTGTCGAACACCGCGACATGCGGCACGTCGGGCAGCATCCTGCGCGCCACTTCCATCCCCTGGACCGCGGGCGGGTTGTGCAGCGGCGCCAGTGGCGCCAGCTCCTTCACCTTGGTGATCAGCGCGTCGTCGACAACAGTGGGACGGTAGAACGTCTTGCCGCCGTGCACCACCCGATGACCCACCGCGACCAGACCACAGTTGTCCAAGTCAATACCGGCCTGCGCAAACCGGTCGAACGCCAGGCGCAGCGCCGCCTCATGGTCGGCGACCGGCGACGACGGCTCGCCGATCTGCTCGATGATGCCGGCTATCCGCGACTTGCCTGAATCAGGTTCGACGAGCTGATATTTCAGCGACGACGAGCCGGAGTTGATCACCAGCACGACGGGCTCAGTCATCATGACCCTGGGCTTGGATCGCGGTGATCGCGACGGTGTTGACGATATCTTCGATCAGCGCGCCACGAGAGAGGTCGTTGACGGGTTTGTTCAGCCCCTGCAGCACCGGGCCGATGGCGATCGCACCGGCGCTGCGCTGGACGGCCTTATAGGTGTTGTTGCCAGTGTTGAGGTCCGGGAAGATCAGCACGGTCGCGCGGCCGGCAACGGGTGAGTCACGCATCTTGGTGGCCGCCACCGACGGGTCCACCGCGGCGTCGTATTGGATCGGTCCATCGACCAGCAGTTGCGGCGCCCGGCTTCGTACCAATTGTGTTGCAGTCCTGACCTTGTCGACGTCGGCACCGGCACCGGATTCGCCGGTGGAGTACGACAGCATGGCCACCCGGGGCTTGATGCCGAACTGAGCGGCGGTGCGCGCCGAACTGATCGCGATGTCGGCGAGCTGCTCGGGTGTCGGATCGGGAACGATCGCGCAGTCGCCGTACGCCAGCACTCGATCCGGTAGGCACATCAAGAAAATACTGGACACTGTGGAGACACCCGGTGCGGTCCGGATGATTTCGAACGCCGGCCGCACGGTGTGCGCGGTGGTGTGTGCTGCACCCGACACCATGCCGTCGACCAGCCCGTTGTAGACCAGCATGGTGCCGAAATACGAGACGTCGCAGATGATCTCCCGGGCGTGCTCCACGGTGACGCCTCTGCCCTTGCGTAATTGCGCGTATTGGGCGGCGAACTGATCGCACAACTCGCTCGTGGTCGGATCGATGACCGCTGCGTCGTCGAGGTTGGCGCCGAGTTCGGCTGCGCGCGAGCGGATTTGGTTCTCGTCACCGAGGATGGTCAGCTGGGCCACGCCGCGCTGGAGCACTCGGCCGGCCGCTTTGAGGATCCGGTCGTCGTCGCCTTCGGGCAGCACGATGTGCTTGCGATCCGCGCGGGCCCGCTCCCGGAGCTGGTAGGTGAACATCTGCGGTGTGGTGACCGTCGGGATCGGGATGGCCAGCTGCGCCAACAGGTCCGATATGTCGACGTGACGTTCCACGAGCGCCAACGCGGTGTCGATCTTTCGCTGTGATTCCACGGTGACTCGGCCGCGTGCCGACGCCACGGCGCTGGCCGTGTCGAACGTGCCCAGTGTGGTGGCGATCATCGGCAGGCGCAATCGCAGGCCGGCCACCAGCGCCGCAATCGACGGATGCAGCTGGAAGCCACCGTTGAGGATCATGCACGACAGCGACGGAAACCCTTCGGCGGCATGGGCACTGGCCACCGCCAGCACGACATCGGAGCGGTCGCCGGGAGTGATGACGGCGGCTCCCTCGGAAAGCCGTTCCAGTACATGCTCGGCGATCATCCCGGCGACCACCACACCCATCACTTCGCGTCCCATCAGCGCGGGATCACCGCTCACCAGGTTCCCGTTCACCGCGTGCTGCAGATCGGCCACCGTGGGCGCCACCAGCAGCGGCTCGTCGGGCAGCACATACGTCCGGGGAGTGAACATGGCGAGGGCCTTGGCCAGACGTTTTTGGAAGGCCTGAAGTTGCGAGGGCTCACAGCGGTTGGCCACCACGGCTGCGGTGTAGGCGTGCTGCTCGCCTAGCTCGGCCAGACAGACCTCGATCAGGTGCGCGACGTCGTCGGCGCTGCGGCCCTTGGCCCGCACCACCAGCAGTACCGGCGCGCCGAGGTTGACCGCGATGCGGGCGTTGACGGACAGCTCGGCGGGGCTGGTGACGTCGGTGTAGTCGCTGCCCACAATCACCACGGCGTCGCACCGGTCGGCCATCGCGTGGTAGCGCTCGACGATGTCGGCGAGCGCGGCGTCGCGGTCGGCATGCAGCTGCTGGTAGGTCACGCCGACGCAGCGCTCGTAGGGCAGGCCGGCGGTGGCATGCGCCAGCAGCAGCTCCAGGATGTAGTCGCGCTGCTCGCCAAGCCGCATGATGGGCCGGAACACCCCGACTTTCGGGACGGTGGCGGTCAGTCGGTGCAGGACGCCCAGCGCGATCGTCGACTTGCCGGTGTCTCCCTCGGGCGCGGCGATGTAAATGCCAGACACATCAGGCCAGCCGCCGCAGCCTCGGTGCGAGATCCGTCTCGAAGAGCTGCAGGAAGCGGCGCTGGTCGTGGCCGGGGGCGTGGAACACCAGGTGGTTGAGGCCCCATTCGACGTATTGGCCGACCTTCTCGACCGCCTCGTCGGGATCCGAGGCGACGATCCAGCGTTTGGCGACCTGTTCGATCGGCAGCTCGTCGGCCGCCTTCTCCATCTCGATCGGGTCGTCGATGCTGTGCTTCTGCTCGGCGGTCAGCGACAGCGGCGCCCAGAACCGAGTGTTCTCCAAGGCCAGCCCCGGGTCCGGGTCGTAGGAGATCTTGATCTCGATCATCTTGTCGATGTCGTCGACGTTGCGGTCGGCGGCCTTGGCGCCCTCCTGCACCGCCGGCATCAGCTTCTCGCGATACAGTTCCTCGCCCTTGCCGGAGGTGCAGATGAAGCCGTCGCCGGCGCGTCCGGCGTATTTGGCCACCGCCGGACCGCCCGCAGCGACGTAGATCGGCACTCCGCCATCGGGCACGTCGTAGATCGAAGCGCCCTTGAGGTGGTAGAACTCGCCGTCGAAGTCGACGCGGTCACCGCGCCAGAGCTCGCGCATCAGCCGCACCGCTTCGCGCAGCCGGGCGAACCGCTCTTTGAACTCTGGCCAGGCGCCCTCGTAGCCGGTGGCGATTTCATTCAAAGCCTCGCCAGTGCCTACCCCCAGGAAGATGCGGCCCGGGTATAGGCAGCCCATGGTGGCGAAGGCTTGGGCGACGACGGCGGGGTTGTACCGGAATGTCGGGGTGAGCACCGAGGTGCCCAGCTGGATCTTCGTTGTGCGCTCGCCGACCGCGGTCATCCACGACAGCGAGAACGGGGCGTGCCCACCCTTGTGCCGCCACGGCTGGAAATGGTCGCTGACGGTGGCGCTGTCCATGCCGTGGGCTTCGGCGGCGACCCCGAGTTCGACGAGTTCTCGCGGCCCGAATTGTTCCGCCGACGCCTTGTATCCGAGTTTCAGTTCAGCCACCAGTCTTTTCTACTCTCTGTTTGTCGGCGGGCGATCCGCGGCGCCCGGCTTCGCCGAGCTTGCGATCGCCCGGGGCTTGTCGGCGGGCGACCCGCGGCGCCCGGCTTCGCCGAGCTTGCGATCGCCCGGTGCCTAAACTCACGGACATGGCATCGGTGCTCACAAACGTCACCGACATCGTGCACCTCGCCCAAGGGGAGGCGGTCAACTGGCTGGTGGTCCGTGACGACAGCGGTGTCATGCTGATCGATTCCGGCTACCCCGGAGACCGCGACGACGTGCTGGCCTCACTGCGGCAGCTTGGCCACGAACCCCGCGACGTAGCGGCGATCTTGCTGACACACGCCCACATCGACCACCTGGGCTCGGCGATCTGGTTCGCCAAAGAGCACGGCACCCCGGTGTATTGCCACCCCGACGAGGTCGGCCACGCCAAGCGCGAGTATCTGCAACAAGCCTCGCCGGTGGATGTCGCGTTGCGGATTTGGCGGCCCCGCTGGGCGGTGTGGGGTGCGCATGTGGTGCGCAACGGCGGTCTGATCCGTGACGGCATCCCGACCACCCAACCGTTGAGCACCGACATCGCCGCCCAGTTGCCGGGCCGCCCGATGGCCATTCCCACCCCGGGGCACACCAGCGGGCATTGCTCCTATGTGGTCGACGGGGTGCTGGCCAGCGGCGACGCCCTGGTCACCGGCCATCCGCTGCTGCGCCGCAGCGGGCCGCAACTGCTGCCGGCGGTGTTCAGCCACAATCAGGACAACTGTGTCCGCAGCCTGGCGGCGCTGGCGCTGCTGGAGACCGAGATCCTGGCGCCCGGCCACGGCGACCTGTGGTGCGGTCCGATCCAGGAAGCCACCGAGCAGGCCACGACGCTGGCCCGCCAGTGACACGAACCCGCACCGCTCGGCATATACATGCCGACCGCGCGACGGTTTTTCACGCGCTGGTCTCGCCGGACGCCATCGCCAACTGGCGCCTGCCCGGCGGCATGACGGCCGTGGTGGCCGCTAGATGCCGATCAGTACGTCACAATTCGGTCACGCTTACCATCACGGTTTCTTAAGTATCGGGCGCGTACTCTAAGAAAATCGCGCTGAGTTACGGCAAAACTCGCGCTTTTGCCGGTAAGGCTTGTCCGGCACCGGGTTTGGGAGCGGTCAGCGACACGTAGCAGCCGATTGCCTTCGCGTACGTTGGCTGTCGGGGCCGGGGGGAATCTGTATCAATGTGCAACGCAAAGGAACAAGCAAGCATGAAATTGAGTGGTATGACCATGCGCCGGCGAGCCGTCGGCATCGCTGCGGCCTCCTGCGTACTCGGGGGCCTGGCCGCGACCACACTGCCGGCGCCGAGCGCCTCTGCGGCGCCCGACTGCAGCCCGGCCGCGGTGAACGACACCGTCAGCTCTGCGACGGGTCAAGCTCGCCAATACCTCGACGCGCACCCGGACGCCAACGCAGCGGTGACATCAGCGTTCAGCCAGCCGCGTCCGCAGGCGGCGGCGACTCTGCGGAGCTACTTCACCGCCCACCCGCAGGAGTACTACGACCTGCGGGGGATTTTGGCGCCGATCGGTGACACCGAGCGCCAGTGCAACACCACCGCGCTGTCGCCGGAGCTGCAGTCGGCCTACAACGAGTTCATGGCCGGCTAACCGACGGCCGCCGAGCCCAGATGCTCGCGCAGGGTGGTGCCGCTGTATTCGGTTCGGAACGCGCCGCGTTCCTGCAACAGCGGCACCACCTTGTCGACGAATTCGTCTAGCCCGTGCGGCGTCA
>NZ_CAXUCH010000074.1:17102-19122 GCF_964249325.1 uncultured Mycobacterium sp.
ACGACCCCGACGGTCCGCTGCCCGACATCGAGCCGAGCAGTGACACCAGCATCACCCTGGGCCGGGTCCGCCACGGCGACCCCGTCGCGGTGCCGACGAACTGGTGGCGGCTGGTGACGGCGATGACCAGCTCGCGGATCGACAGGTGCTGCGCTGAAGCGATGTCACGGTAATGCCGGGCCACCGCGACGGGGTCGCCGTGGCGGACCCGGCCCTGGGTGATGCTGGTGTCACCGCTCGGCTCGATGTCGGGCAGCGGACCGTCGGGGTCGTAGCCGGACAGGTCGCGGCCCCACACCTGCTCGAGCATGGCGATCGCGGTCGGGCCGCTGACTTGCTGATAACGGATGTGTCGCGCCTTATCGGCAGCCTCCTCGGCGGTGTCGCCGAGCACGAACGTGGCAGCGGGAAAGACCTTGAGCTCGTTAGGGTCTCGACCGTATGATGCGGCTCGGCCCTTGACGTCGGCGTAGTAGCGCTGCCCGGCCTCCAGCGTCGAGTGCAACGTGAACAGCGCGTCGGCGTGACGAGCGCCGAACGCACGGCCTTCGTCAGAGTCGCCGGCCTGCAACAGCACCGGATGCCCCTGCGGTCCGGGTGGCAGGGTGTGGCCATCCCGCGCACATCGAAGTGCGGGCCGTGATGCTCGACGGTCTTGATGCGGCCGGGGTCGACGTAGATGCCGGTGTCGACGTCGGCGACCACGGCGTCGGGCGTCCAGCTGTCCCAGAAAGCGCGGGCCACGGTGAGAAACTCCTCGGCGCGGCCGTATCGTTCGGCATAGTCGAGGAAGCCGCCGCGGCGAAAATTGGCTCCGGTGAATGCGTCCGACGAGGTGACGATGTTCCACCCGGCCCGACCGCCGGACAGATGGTCGAGGCTGGCGAATTGGCGTGCTACTTCAAAAGGTCCGTTGAATGTGGTGTTGATCGTTCCGGTCAGCCCGATCCGTTCGGTCACCGCGGCCAGCGCGGCCAGCATGGCGCTGACCCGATCGGCCGACGCCGAGATCGATGCGGCCGGGGTAAAAGGCAGCGAGCGTGCCGAAACTTTCCACCACCGCCGCAGCGGTGGTGTGGCTGAGCTGCACGGCTGCCGTCCCCACCCGAATTGTCTTGGTAGCGGCGGCGATTTGTCCGACCAGCACCGCAGGCGACGAGCTCGCCACAGCGACGAAGTGGTGTTCGGCGATCAAGAACCGCCGAAAGCCCCACTGTTCGGCGTGCTGGGCCAGGTCGACGGTGTTGCGCAGGGCAGTTGCGGCATCGCTGCCTTCGCTGATCGGTGCCAGGTCCAGAACCGACAGCGGAACGGTCACTGTCGCAACGCCGTATACCGGTTCTGCGCCACCGGCAATCCCAGCCGGTTGCGCAACGTCTCGCCGTCCCGATAACCGCTGCGGAACCGGCCGACCCGCTGCAGCGCCGGCACCACCTCGTCGGCGATCACCGGCAGGTCGACGATGTTGACCGCCGGTCGCAGCCGGGCTCCGTCGATGCCGATCCCCTGCCAGTTCAACAGCAGATCAACCAATTCTGTTGCGCTGCCGGTGAATATCAACGCATCTGAGCGGAAGTCGCTCTCACCGCCGAACGCCACGACCACGTCGGCATAGATCTTCAGATGTTCTCCCCCGGCGGTGCGCACCTCGTCGAGAATCCGCCGCAGAGCAGCGTCGTCGGTCGGGGTGATGAACACCAGATCTGCACGGGCAGCGGCGAACTCATAGATCCGCGGCGTGTGGGCCAGCGCGGCAACCACCGGCTGGCCCTGCGGGGGTCGTGGCGTGATCGACGGCCCCTTGACCGAGAAGTACTTCCCGGTGAAGTCGATGTAGTGCAGCTTTTCGCGGTCGATGTAACGTCCGGTGGTCACGTCGCGGATCACCGCGTCGTCCTCCCAGCTGTCCCAGAGCCGACGCACCACCTCGACGAAATCTGCGGCCTCGTCGAACAGCTCGTCAGGGTCTGACGATCCGTTAGGCCGACCGAACAGCGCAGCCTCGCGGTCGGTCGCGCTG
>NZ_CAXUCH010000075.1:0-14641 GCF_964249325.1 uncultured Mycobacterium sp.
CGCCCGACCCATCCCGCAGTTCGCCGATATCGGCGATGTCGCGCGGCGACTGGCCGAGACCGGCTACCTGCCCGACACCGCCACGGCGACCGCGGTATTCCTCGCCGACCGGCTCGGCAAGCCGCTACTGGTCGAAGGCCCCGCCGGGGTCGGAAAAACTGAACTGGCCCGCGCGGTCGCTCAGGCCACCGGCTCCGGGCTGGTCCGCCTGCAGTGCTACGAGGGCGTCGACGAGGCCCGCGCCCTTTATGAGTGGAACCACGCCAAGCAGATTCTGCGCATACAGGCCGGATCCGGTGACTGGGAGGCGACCAAGGCCGACGTGTTCAGCGAGGAGTTTCTGCTGACCCGCCCACTGCTGACTGCCATCCGGCGCACCGAGCCCACGGTGTTGTTGGTCGACGAGACCGACAAGGCCGACATCGAGATGGAGGGGCTGCTGCTGGAGGTGTTGAGCGACTTCGCGGTGACAGTTCCCGAGCTGGGCACCATCACCGCCGAACGTGCGCCGTTTGTGGTGTTGACCTCCAACGCCACCCGCGAGCTCTCCGAGGCGCTGAAGCGGCGCTGCTTGTTCTTGCACATCGACTTTCCCAGCCCGGAAATGGAACGGCGCATCCTGTTGTCCCGTGTTCCCGAGTTGCCGGTGCATTTGGCCGACGAGCTGGTGCGCATCATCGGTGTGCTGCGCGGAATGCAGCTGAAGAAGGTGCCCTCGATCGCCGAGACCATCGACTGGGGCCGCACGCTGCTGGCGCTGGGCTTGGACACCATCGACGACGCGACCGTGGCGGCAACTCTCGGCGTGGTCCTCAAACACCAATCCGACCAGCAGCGCGCGGCCGGCGAACTGCGCCTGAACTGATGGCCGTTCGCCGCGTTCGCCCCAGCCAGCCGTTGGCCCCGCACGGGCTGCCCGGCCATCTGGTGGGCTTCGTGGAGGCCCTTCGGGCGCAAGGTATCTCGGTCGGACCGTCGGAGACCGTGGACGCCGGGCGGGTGCTGGCCACCCTCGGGCTTGGTGATCGGGAAGTGCTGCGCGAGGGCATAGCGTGCGCGGTGCTGCGCAGACCGGATCACCGCGAAACCTACGACGCCGTGTTCGACCTGTGGTGGCCGGCGGCGGTAGGGGGGCGCGCGGTGGTCACCGAGGAAGAGCCCGGTGAATCCGCTCTCCTGCCGCCCGACGACATCGAGGCGATGCGGCAGATGCTGGTCGATCTGCTGACCGCCAACGAGGATCTGGCGGACATGGACGAGCGACTGGTGGCCATGATCGCCCAAATCGTGGAGGCCTACGGCAAATACAGCTCCAGCCGCGGCCCGTCGTACTCGTCGTATCAGGCGCTCAAGGCGATGGCGCTAGACCAGCTCGAAGGCCGGCTGCTGGCCGGACTGCTCGCCCCCTACGGCGACGAACCTACGCCCACCCAGGAGCAGATCGCCAAAGCCCTTGCGGCGCAAAAGATCACCCAGCTGCGCAAGCTGGTCGACGCCGAGACCAAGCGGCGTACCGCCGAGCAGCTCGGCCGCGACCACGTCCAGATGTACGGTATCCCGCAGCTCTCGGAGAACGTCGAGTTTCTGCGCGCTTCGGCCGACCAGCTGCGCCAGATGCGCCGGGTGGTGGCGCCGCTGGCCCGCACCCTGGCCACCCGGCTGGCCGCCCGTCGGCGCCGCGCCCGCGCCGGGGCGATCGATCTGCGCAAGACCCTGCGCAAGTCGATGTCCACCGGCGGTGTGCCGATCGACGTGGTGCTGCGCAAGCCGCGCCCGGCCCGGCCCGAGCTGGTGGTGCTGTGCGATGTGTCGGGATCGGTGGCCGGGTTTAGCCACTTCACTTTGCTGCTGGTACATGCGCTGCGCCAACAGTTTTCCCGCGTGCGGGTATTCGCGTTCATCGACAGCACCGACGAGGTGACCCACCTGTTCGGGCCCGACGCCGATCTGGCGGTGGCGATCCAGCGCATCACGCGCGAGGCCGGTGTCTACACCCGCGACGGGCATTCCGACTACGGCAACGCGTTCGCCTCGTTCACCGAGGGCTATCCACACGTGCTGTCACCGCGCAGCTCACTGTTGGTCCTAGGCGACGGTCGCACCAACTACCGCGATCCGGCCCTCGACGTGCTGGCGCACATGGTGACCGCCAGCCGACACGCGCACTGGCTCAACCCGGAGCCGAAGCATTTGTGGGGCAGTGGCGATTCGGCCGCGCCGCGTTACCAGGACGTGATCACCATGCACGAATGCCGGTCGGCCAAACAGCTGGCGGCGGTGATCGACCAGCTGTTGCCGGTCTGAGCCAGGCTTAGGCGCCGGGCGTAACGTCGCGGCGGAATCCGGCCGAAAATCCCGCCCTGGCGTTACGCTCGCCGCGCCCGGCTTGCCTGCGCGGCCTGACTGCTACGTCCCGAGCTGCATCAGGCCCTCCAGTAAGCTGGCAAACCGTGCAAAAGCGGCGCCGCAGGCTGGGAGTGATGGGTGGGACGTTCGATCCCATCCATAACGGCCACCTGGTCGCGGCCAGCGAAGTTGCCGACCTGTTCGAGCTCGACGAAGTCGTCTTCGTTCCGACCGGCCAGCCATGGCAGAAAGACCGGCATGTCAGCGCCGCCGAAGACCGCTACCTGATGACGGTGATCGCGACCGCCTCCAATCCCCGCTTCTCGGTGAGCCGGGTGGACATCGACCGCAAAGGCCCCACCTACACCAAAGACACCCTGCATGATCTGCATGCACTCAACCCGGATTCGGAGCTGTACTTCATCACCGGCGCGGACGCACTCGCGTCGATTCTGTCGTGGCAGGACTGGGCGGTCATGTTCGCGATGGCGCGATTCATCGGGGTGAGCCGCCCCGGCTATGACCTGGGCCGCGAACATCTCGGCGACGTCCTCGACGGCCTACCCGACGACGCACTGACTTTGGTTGAGGTGCCCGCGCTGGCGATCTCGTCCACGGACTGCCGTCGCCGCGCTGAAGAGCACCGCCCGCTGTGGTACCTGATGCCCGACGGCGTCGTGCAATACGTATCCAAGCGGCGGCTGTACAGCAAACCAGGGGACCAGACGTGACGGCCACCCAGGAGGCCATCGACATGGCCACCGTGGCCGCCAGCGCCGCCGCCTCCAAGCTGGCCGATGATGTCGTGGTCATCGACGTCTCCGGGCAGCTGGTGATCACCGACTGCTTCGTCATCGCCTCGGCGTCCAACGAGCGGCAGGTCAACGCCATCGTCGACGAGGTCGAAGAGAAGATGCGCCGCGCGGGTTACAAGCCGGCGCGGCGCGAGGGTGCCCGCGAAGGCCGCTGGACGCTGCTGGACTACGTCGACATCGTCGTTCACATCCAGCATCAAGACGAACGCAACTTCTATGCGCTGGACCGGCTGTGGCGGGATTGCCCGCAGGTTGCCATCGATCTGGAACGCACGTCATGACCACGCGACTGCTGGTGATGCTGCGGCACGGGCAAACCGAATTCAACGCCGACACCCGGATGCAGGGCCAACTGGACACCCACCTGAGTGAGCTGGGCCGCGCCCAGGCCATCGCCGCCGCCGAGGCGCTAGGCAAGCGCCAGCCCCTGCTGATCGTGTCGTCGGATTTGCGGCGCGCCTACGACACCGCGGTCGTGCTCGGCGAGCGCACCGGCTTGCCGGTCCGGGTCGACATCCGGTTACGCGAGACCCACCTCGGGGACTGGCAAGGGATGACGCATGCGCAGGTTGACGCCGAGGTCCCCGGCGCTCGGGTGGCGTGGCGCGAGGACGCTTCGTGGGCACCCCATGGTGGGGAGAGCAGGATCGACGTGGCTGCCCGCAGTGTGCCCGTGATCGCCGAGCTGGTCGGCGCTGAACCCGACTGGGGCAGCGACGATCGGCCTGTGGTTGTGGTCGCTCACGGCGGTGTGATCGCCGCACTGACCGCGGCGCTGCTGCGGCTGCCGGTCGAACACTGGCCCGCCCTAGGCGGTATGGGCAACGCCAGCTGGACCCAATTGAGCGGCCACTCCGCCGACGACGCCGACCGCATCAGCTGGCGCCTTGACGTGTGGAATGCTTCGGCCCAGGTCGCGGATGATGTCTTGTGAGTCGCGGCCCGTGCTGCTGATCTTCGCCGATTCGCTGGCTTACTACGGGCCCACCGGCGGCCTGCCTGCTGACGACCCCCGTATTTGGCCGAATATCGTTGCATCACAGCTCAACTGGGATGTCGAGCTGCTCGGCCGGATCGGTTGGACCTGTCGCGACGTCTGGTGGGCCGCCACCCAGGACCCGCGGGCGTGGGCGGCGCTGCGCAGAGCCGGCGCGGTGATTTTCGCCACCGGGGGGATGGATTCGCTGCCGTCGGTGTTGCCGACCGCGCTGCGCGAGCTCATCCGCTATGTGCGTCCACCGTGGCTTCGGCGCTGGGTACGCGACGGCCACGGCTGGCTGCAGCCGCGGCTCTCACCGGTGGCTCGGCCCGCATTGCCGCCGCACCTCACTGTCGAATATCTCGAACAGACCCGGGGCGCAATCGATTTCAACCGGCCCGGTATACCGATCGTGGCGTCGCTGCCCTCGGTGCACATCGCCGAGACCTATGGCAGGGCGCACCACAGCCGCCCGGCGACGGCGGCCGCCATCGCCGAATGGGCCGAGCAGCACCACATTCCGCTGGTCGACCTCAAAGCAGCGGTGGCCGAACACATCATGACCGGCCGCGGCAACCCCGACGGTATCCACTGGAACTTCGAGGCGCATCAGGCGGTCGCGGAACTGATGCTCAAGGCGCTGGCCGAGGCCGGCGTGTCTAACAGCGTGGCGCCGATGCAGAGCGCGCAGCGCGATGAGGAGCCGCGCAATCGACCCCCCGACCCCCGCGGCTGAGCACATGTCAGTCGTGGTGGTCACCGACTCGTCATCGCGTCTACCGGACGAGCTGCGCCAACGATGGGGGATTCGCCAGGTGCCGCTGCACATCTTGGTCGACGACCTCGATCTGCGCGATGGGGTGGACCAGATCCCCGATGGTGTGCAGGAGCATGGCCAGGCCACCACCGCGGCGGCCACTCCGGCCGAGTTGTGCGACGCCTATCGGCGGGCACTTGCCGACAGCGGTGGTGACGGGGTGGTGGCCGTGCATCTTTCGGCGGAGCTGTCCGGCACCGCCGGTGCCGCCGAGAGCACCGCCGCCGAGATCGGCGACAACGTGCGGGTGGTCGACTCCCGATCGGTCGCGATGGGGACAGGTTTCGTCGCACTGGCCGCGGCCCGGGCAGCAGCCGAGGGTGCCGACGTCGATACCGTCGCAGGGGCGGCGAGGGCAGCGGTGGCGCGCAATCACGGATTCATCGTCGTGCACCGGCTGGATAACCTGCGCCGCAGCGGACGTATCGGCGGTGCTGCGGCGTGGCTGGGCACTGCGCTGGCACTCAAGCCGCTGCTGCGCATCGACGACGGCAAACTTGTTCTGGCCCAACGGGTTCGCACTGCCAGCAAGGCGGTGGCGGCGATGGTCGACCGGGTGTGCGATGTCGTCGGCGACAGCGCGGCAGCGCTCGCGGTGCACCACGTCGCCAACCCGGCCGGAGCCGCTGACGTGGCCGCCGCCCTCGCCGAACGCCTGCCCGCGTGCCGGCCCGCAATCGTCACCGAGCTCGGCCCGGTGCTCGCCCTGCACGTGGGCACGGGCGCGCTCGCGGTGTGCGCCGACGTCGGAGACGACTAGCGCCCCGCAGGCACCGCCAGGGGCGCGGTGTCCTCGGCGAGCGGGGCGCGCGGCGGCCGCGCGTTGTCCCCGCGGGGATGGACCACCTGCGGCCACCAGAACCAGCGGCCCAGCAGTGTGGCGATCGAGGGCATGAACAGCGTGCGCACGACCAGCGTGTCCATCAATAGACCGATACAGACCGTCGACCCGAACTGGCCGAGCACCCGCAGATCGCTGCCGAGCATGGCGGCCATGGTGAAGGCGAAGACCAGTCCGGCGGCAGTCACCACCCCACCGCTGCCGGCCATCGCGCGGATATAGCCGGTCTTCAGTCCGGCGTGGATCTCCTCCTTGAAGCGGGAGACCAGAAGCAAGTTGTAGTCGGATCCGACCGCCAACAAGATGATGACCGACAGCGCCGCCACCACCCAGTGAATGTGGTGACCGAAAAGGTCTTGCCACACCAGCACGGAAAGCCCGAACGCCGCGGCGATCGAGCTGGCCGCGGTGCCGACAATCACCAGCGCGGCAACCAGGCTGCGGGTAAGCAGCAGCATGATCATGAAGATCAGAGTGAGCGCCGACAGCACCGCGATCATCAGGTCATATTTCTCACCGTCGTGCATGTCCTTGTAGGTGGCAGCGGTGCCCCCCAGGTACACCTTGGCGTTCGACAACGAGGATTGCTTCAGTCCCTCCTGCGCGGCCGTTCGCTCCACATCCACGCGCGAGATCCCTTCCGGCGTGGCCGGATCGCCCTGATGGGTGATGAAAAAGCGTGCCGACTTGCCATCCGGCGACAAGAACATGCGCAATCCCGTTTGGAAGTCGGGGTTACCGAAAGCTTCCGGAGGCAGGTAGAAGAAGTCGTCGTTTTTGGAGTTGTCGAAGCTTTGGCCCATGACGATCGCGGTGTCGCTCAGCGACTCCATCTGGTTGATCATCGCCTGGAACGTGCTGTGCATCGTCAGCGTCAGCGCGCGGGTAGTTTTCAGCGATTCGATCTGCGGCAGCAGCAGCGCTGCCAATTGCGGCTGGAGTACATCGACGGAGTCAAAGTCTTTCGCAAGCTGGTGAAACTTGTCGTCTAGCTCATCGATGCCGTCCAATGCGTCGAACAACGACCTGAAGGACCAACAAATGGGAATATCGAAGCAGTGCTTTTCCCAGTAGAAGTAGCTGCGGATTGGCCGCCAGAAATCGTCGAAGTCGGCGATGTGGTCGCGTAATTCGTCGGTGATCTCTGTTAGCTCGTGCGTGTCGAGATCCGTGCGGTGAGTAGCAGCAACGAGTTTTTGCTGAACGTCATACGTCCGCTGCAGCGTGTCTATCGTCAGCTGCAGCTGATCGGCCATCTTGAGGATGTCCGCCATGCGGTCCTTCAGGAAAGCCATGTTCTGCATCAGCGTCTGGCTCTGCATGCTGTTTTGGAACGGTATCGAACTGTGCTGAATAGGAATGCCCAATGGTCGGGTGATGTCCTGAATCATGGCGATACCCACGACGCGGATGACGTTTTTGGCCACCCTGTCCAACACCAGCATGTCGGCCGGGTTCCTCATGTCGTGGTCGGCCTCGACCATCAACAAGTCCGGGTTCATCCGGGCCTGTGAGAAATGGCGGTCCGCGGCCGCATAGCCGATATTGACCGGGGCATGGTCAGGAAGGTAATAGCGATCGTTGTAACCAGGCTTGAACCCCGGCAGCGCGATCATCCCGATCAGCACGACGACGGCGCTGGCAGCAAGAATCGGTGCCGGCCAGCGCACGACGCCGGTGCCGACCCGTCGCCACAGCCGGTGGGTGGCCGCTCGCCGTGCCTCTAAGAGACCGAAGCGACTGGCGACCGTGAGCACGGCCGGCCCCAAGGTGAGGCCGGCCGCTACCACGACGAGCATGCCGATGGCGACCGGAATACCCATGGTGTGAAACCACGGCAGTCGGGCAAAGAAAAGACAGAACGTCGCCCCGGCTATCGTCAGACCAGAGCCCAGGACAACCGGGGCTACTGAACGAAATGTCGTGTAATAGGCCGATATTCGGTCCTCGCCGGCCGTCAGTGCCTCTTGATAGCGGCCGATGAGGAAGATGCCATAGTCGGTTCCGGCCGCGATCGCCAGCATGGTCAGGATGTTGGCGGCGAACGTGGTGAGCCCAAAGACATTATGGTAGCCCAAGACTGCGATGACCCCGCGCGAGGATGCCAGCGCGATTCCGGTCATGAACAGCTGCACCAGCGTCGTGACGATCGAGCGGTAGACCAAAAACAGCATGATCGCGATGGCCGCCAGCGTGAACAACGTGATCTTCGCCAAGCTGGCGTTTCCGATGACGTGCATGTCGTCGGACAGCGCCGCCGGGCCGGTGACATAGGCCTTCACCCCGGGCGGGGCCGGTGTTCTGTCCAGGACGTGGCGGACGGCTTCGACGGATTCGTTCGCCAGCGTCTGGCCCTGGTTACCGGCAATGTTGAGCATCACGTAGGCGCCTTTGGCGTCGCTGGCCTGAACACCTGCCGCGGTTAGCCGATCGCTCCAGAAGTCTTGGATGTGCTGGACGTGTTTGGGATCTTGCCTCAGTTGGCGGATGATGTCGTTGTAGTAGCGGTGCGCGGCGTCGCCGAGCGGTTGCTGGCCTTCCAGCACGATCATGATCGTGCTGTTGGAGTCGAACTCTTTGAAGTTGTGACCCAGGCGCATCATTGCCTGCATGGACGGCGCGTCCATGGGAGCCATCGGTGCCGAGTGTTCCTCGCTGACCACTTCCAGCCGCGGCACGACGACGTTCACTAGAACGGTGATGAAGACCCAGACCAAGATGATCGGCACCGCGAAGATGCGGATCGCGTGCGGGAGGTACGGCCGGTGGGCCCTTTCGGTGCTCGTGTGGGTCATGCTGACTTCACCAGGCAGAAGGTCTGGGCGTTGAGGCCGTCGGCGGTTTTCTCCTCGCGGACCACTCCGTCCACCGTGATGCGACAGCGGATTTGGTCACTGTCGCCCTGCACCATGATGTTGGCGCTGACGGCGGGCAGGGTGGTGCTGATCGTGTAGGACCACGGCAGCGGCGCGCCGTTGACCTGGTGCGTGTTGGCTTCCGCGTCCCAATAGTTGATGTCCGCGGTGGTCCCGGGCGGCCCGAAGACCTCGTATATGACGACTTTTGGGTTGAACTGGACGATCTCGATGCCGCCGCCGGCGTTGGCGTTGAGGTCTTCGGAGCCGAAGATGCGGTGCAGCCGGGCTACGCCGAACCCCGAGACCGTGAGCACCACGATCACCACGAGGGGTATCCACGCGCGTTTGAGCGCTTTCGCAATTGAAGCCCTCATCTAACCGCCTTCCGCTAACCGATCGGATCGTTGCCCACGCTCAGCAGAATGTTCGGCCGAGAGCTGCAAGGGGTCGACCCAAATGCTGTCGGAAACGCTCACCTCCGTCGTCGCATTCCATCCCACGAAGGTTCGCGCGTCTAAGGATCGTAGACCGGTACGGTACGACAGCGTTCTTCGGGTCGGCCGCGCTCTACACCGCTGCGTGGCCGGTAATCGGCGGCAGATCGGCTAAGGTCACGATCCCGGGTTCGGCGGCCACCACCGCTGGCACAGCGTTGGTGACCGGCATCGCGGTATAGATCATGCCCAGGCCCATGAATCCGGGCTCGGTCCAATCCTTCGGCGGCAGGCAGTGAATGACGGTGCGCATGTTGGGCAGCCCGAACACCTGGATGACATGGCCGTGCTCGAGCGGCTTGGGCGGCACCACGTGCTCGCCCATGATCCAGTTGAATCCGACGCTAACCACGTTTTTGTCGCCGACCCAGCCGCGGTGGTAGCCGTAGACGCCAGCGACTGTGCCCTCTGGAATCGTCATGAAGCCGAGGTCGCTGTCGCCGGTGGCCGCGGTGAACGTGACGTCGAAGGTCATTCGGTCCAGTCGTGCGCCGATCGCGTCGGCCATCATCGCTGCCGATTCGGCGAAGACTTCGCTTTCGCGTCGCACGCTGTCGGCCAGGCCCGGGGTGTCGGGATCCTGGGAAAAGCCCATCGCCTTTTGGGTTTCCGCTGACTCGTAGGTCGAGCAGTCCACCGACTCGGTGATGCGGATTTCGTCGACCCGCTCGCACGCCCCGCTGAGCACCATCCCGACCATGTTCGAGATACCCGGATGTGCGCCGCTGCCGAAGATCGTCGCACCGCCCCGCCGGCACGCCTCTCTAATCCGGTCGAGGTCCTGCGGGCCTTGCTTGCCGCCGGTGATCCACGCCGCACTGGAGCAGACGTTGACCCCGGCCTCGAGCAGCCCTACCAGCTCGTCGATGTTGGGCCACAACGGGTTATAGCAACAGGCGTCGGGCTGCAGCGCCAGCAGCGCGTCGATGTCGTTGGTGGCCTTCACACCGGTCGGCTCCGGCCAGCCGCACAGCTCGGCGGCGTCGACGCCGACTTTGTCCTGACCGTGCGCATAGACCCCGACCAACTCCATGTCGGGTCTGCCGATGATGGCGTGTAGTGATCGTCGTCCGATGTTGCCGGTCGTCCACTGGATCACGCGATGCGGTGCGCTCATGTACCTCCTCGGTTCATTGGGCGAGCAGACGCAAAAGCACCCCGAAATCCATAGGGCTGGGGGCTTTTGCGTCTGGTGGCCGGGCCGGGCCCGGCGAACACTACTGTTAGTCGGCGATATGGAATCCGGTCACCACCTTGGTCGGCCGCACCCGCACCACCAATTCGCCGGGCGCGGCGTTGCGGCGGCCGAACTCCCGAGCGCGGTGCAGTCCCATGTACCGCCCGCCGATCCTGGTGGCGATGTCCAGCAGATCCGGGGCATCCTCGGTGATCCCGGCGACGCCTTGCACCTGCACGAACGAATACGGGGGATGCGGGTCGTCCACACAGACCACAACCCGGGGAATCCCGTTCCAGCGCACGGCCTTTCGCGGTGCGGCGGCCGGTGTTGAACACAAGCTCACCGTGGTCGACGATGAACCATACCGGAGCGACCAGTGGCCGGCCGTCGGTGGCGAGATACCCCAGCATGCCGGTTCGCGTGCCCGCCGATAGGAATTCGACGACCTCCTCGGTTAATTCGGCCATCCAAGTCTCCGCGGGTCAGAGCTTGACCAAGTCATAGTCGCCGAGCTGGTCGACCAACACGTGCAGCTGGTCAGTCGGCGACCCCAGTGTGTGCTCGATCGCGGTGAGCCGCGCCGCGTAATGTCCGACCGGGTATTCGGCGGTCATCCCTATGCCGCCGTGCAACTGAATCGCCTCTTGAGCGATATGCCGGCCCGATCGGCCGATCTGCAGCTTGGCGCGCGCCGCGACCAGCGGGTCCAGGTTGCCGTCGGCGATCGACATCGCGGCGTAGTGGTTCATGCTGCGGGCCAACTCCAGCGAGACGTACATGTCGGCGGCGCGCTGGGTCAACGTCTGGAACTTGTTCAACGTGACGCCGAACTGCTTGCGCGTCTTCAGGTATTCCGTGGTCAAGCGAAGCGCTTCCTCCATCGCTCCGACCGCCTCCGCGCACAGCGCCGACTGGATACGGATGACGGCGTCGAGGATCGCCGGTGACGCGTCGACCGCCTCGCCGAGCGGCTCGGCGGGGGTCTGGTCGAAGTCGATCTGGGCGCCGCGCTGCCCGTCGAACGTCTGGTATCGATGCCGGGTGACCGCAGCGCCGTTTGTCGAGGCGTCGACCAGGAACAAGCCCGTGCCACCGTCCGGCAACCCGGCGCTGACCACCAGGGCGTCGGCGCAGTCACCGGCCAGTACCGGGTTCTTCCGCCCGCTCAACGCCCACGAATCGCCTTGGCGCTCAGCGGTAGTCGCGACATCTGCCGAAGCCAAGCGCATGCCCGGCTCCACGTGGGCGAAGGCCAGTAGTTTTTGGCCGGCGGCGACGTCGTCCAGCAGCCGCTTCTGTTCAGCGGTGCCGAACTCGGCGATGAGAGCACCCGGGGCCAGTGCGGCGTGGACGACCGGCTCGGGGGCCAGGCGCCGGCCCATTTCGACAAGCACCAGCATGATTTCGATCTGGCCGGCCTCGGCCGGCTCGAAGCCGAGCCCCAGGATGCCGATCTCGGCGAGCTGGCTCCACACCTCACGACTCCAGCCGAGCTCGCTGTCGACGATCTTGTTGCGGGTCTCCGGGTCATAGGTGCGGGCGAGCACGTCGCGGGTGGTGTCGCGCAGCAGGGTTTGCTCGTCGCTCAACTGAAAGTCCATGGCTTAGCTCACAGTCCGAGGATGGTGGAAGCGATGATGCTGCGCTGCACCTCGTTGCTGCCGCCGTAGATCGACGTCTTGCGGTAGTTCAGATAGCGCGGTGCGCTGAGTTGGGCCCACCCCGGCGAGGCAATGTCATCGCCGGCTTGAACCGGCAGCGCGTCGGGTCCGGCGACCTCGACGAGCAGTTCGGTGGCCGCCTGCTGCAGTTGGCTGCCCCGCAGCTTCAGGACCGAGGATGCGGGGTTGGGTTTGCCGTCCGCCGAACTGGCAGTTACCCGCATCTGGGTGAGTTCCAATGCCAGCAGCTCGTTTTCGACTTCGGCGAGCCGCGCCGCAAACAGCGGGTCGTCGAGCATCCCGGTGTCGGCGGCGTGCCGTTTGACCTCGGCCAGCCGTACCTTGGTTCGGCCCACCCCGGCGATGCCGGTCCGCTCGTTGCCGAGCAGGAACTTCGCGTAGGTCCAGCCCTGGTTTTCCTCGCCGACAAGCTGATCCGCGGGTACTCGAACGTCCTCGAAGAACACCTCATTGACCTCGTGGCCGCCGTCGATCAGCTTGATCGGCCGCATCGTGATCCCAGGGGTGTCCAGGTCGATCAGCAGAAAAGAGATCCCGGCCTGCTTTTTGGGAGCCTGGGGGTCGGTGCGCACCAGGCAAAAGATCCAGTCGGCGTATTGGCCCAGCGTCGTCCACGTCTTCTGCCCGTTGACCACATAGCTGTCGCCGTCACGGTGCGCGGTGGTGCGCAAGGAGGCCAGATCAGAACCGGCCTCCGGTTCGGAGAATCCCTGGCACCACCAGATGTCGATGCTGGCCGTCGCCGGCAAGAAGCGCTCCTTGATTTCCTGGGAGCCGAACTCGGCGATCACCGGACCGACCATCTTGGTGTTGAAGTTCAGCGGCTCGGGCACGCCGGCCAATTGCATCTCGTCGAGCCAGATCTGGTGTTGGGTCGGGGTCCAATCCTTGCCGCCCCACTCGACGGGCCAGTTGGGCACCGCAAGGCCGTGATCGTTCAGGATCTTCTGGCTGGTCACGATGTCATCGCGGCGGGGCGGCAGACCCGCCCGCGTCCGCTCCCGGAGCTCGGCCGGGATCGCGGTGGTGTAGAAGCTGCGAAGCTCGTCGCGGAAAGCAGCTTCGTCTTCGGTGAGCGCTAGCTGCATGCGGCCTCCTTCAAGCGGTGAACGACGGGGGCGAACCGGCGGTTTTGCCCTGCACGTTAGGCGGCCACCGTCGCCAACCGGTCACCGGGTGCCGCAACGGCGTGGCAGCTGTGTGGCTGTGACGTCAGCGTCGGCGGCGCGAACGGCGGCGCCACCATACGGTGCCTACCACGGTGGCGCCAACGACGGAGGCCACCACCACAAGCGACGGTTTGGCGGCGGCCCGGGCTCTGTCGGCGACGTCGAACTTGTCCGACAGGGCTCCTACCGTGTCGCCGAGTTGGCTTCGGGTGTGCTCGATATCGGCCTGGACGTCGCTGATGCCGGCGTCAGGCCCGGGCTCGGGGCGCTCAGCTTCGGCCATGGCGGGCGTCTTTCACTTCTTGGGCGTCTTTTTTCACGTTGGCCAGGGTTTGCGGCGCCGCAGGGCTGGCCTGTTTAGCCTGGCTCGTGCTAACCAGGGCCGCCGCCCCGGCCGCCAGGAGCAGCGCTGCGCCCACGATCAGCGCGGCCGCCCACACGGGCAATGCCAGTGCCACCGCGGCGATGGCTGCGGCAATCAGGCTCGCCGCACCGAAGAACACCAGGACGCCAGCTGCGGGATTGCTGTGCTCCGATGGCAATGCCCAGCCTGACCTGCGACGAAACATCACCGACGGTCGACGGGGACGTTGAGCACCCAGGCTGCCGGCGTCTTGACCGAGTCAGGCAGGAACCGGTTGCTGATGCCCATGATTTTCGTGGTCAGCGATTCGGCCAGCACTTTGCGGTCGCCGCGCATCAACGCCTCGAAGCCCTGCACCGGCTCGACGTGGATTCCGGTTCGCGACAACGAGTTGGCCGCTCTGTGGATGCCGTCGTCTTCGGCGGCGACCACCAGGTCATAGCCGTGCTCGGCGAACTGCTTAGCCAGCTCAAAACCGATTCCACTCGATGCGCCAGTGATCGATGCCGATTTGTCCGCCATGGCGCCCGGCTACCCACCGCAGGGGCGGCCAAACTTCTCCACAGTCTGGGCTTGTTCCACAACCGGTGGCCGGCCGTTCGGTCACGCGACGGTGATGACGGCCCTCGCGCCTACGGTCGGCGCATGCGAACAGAACTGCCTGCGGAGCGACTGCACCGACGTCTCGCTGCTCAGCCCGTTGCCGACGGCCGCGCCGACCCCGATGCGGTCGACGACGCGCAGGACGGTGACCCGAACTCGTTGCTGCCGCGCTGGCTTCCGGACGGCTCGGCTCTCACCGGTGACGGCTGGCTGGCCCGGGTACGCGCCGATCCCGGTCGCGCCGGTGTCATCGCATTGGCGGCGATCGCGGTTCTTGCGGTGTTGGTCACGGTGTTCACTGTGCTGCGCAACCGGCCCGCGCCGGTCATGTCAGCCAAATTGCCTCCGGTTGAGATGGTTTCCTCGGCCAGCCGCAGCCCCACGACCCATCCTTCGGCCAGAGCGGACCAACCGGTGGTAGTCAGCGTCGTCGGCCTCGTGCACAAACCCGGGCTCGTCACGTTGGCGCCCGGTGCCCGCATCGCCGACGCGC
>NZ_CAXUCH010000075.1:14651-18936 GCF_964249325.1 uncultured Mycobacterium sp.
GCAGCCGGCGGTGCGATGAACGGCGCCGACACGGTCGGGCTAAATATGGCGCGCCAGCTCGGCGACGGCGAGCAGATCGTCGTCGGCATCGCGCCGGCCAAAGGCCAGCCCGCGGCGCTGGGCAGCTCGGTGACGTCGGGAACGCCGGGCACACCGGTAACCTCAGCCAAGCCATCAGGGTCGGCCTCGCCGAAACCGGGGGAGGTGATCGACCTCAACACCGCGACGGTGCAGCAGCTCGACACGCTGCCCGGCATCGGACCGGTGACAGCCGCCGCGATCGTGGCTTGGCGGGAGGCCAATGGCAAGTTCACCAGCGTGGACCAGCTCGCTGAAGTGGACGGCATCGGCCCGGCCCGGCTCGACAAGCTGCGACCCCTCGTCCGTGTCTGAGACTGGTGCCACACCCTGGCGCCGATCCGGCATCGGCGCGGCTAGACCTGCGCCTGGTCCCGGCCGCGCTCATCAGCTGGGTCGTTACGGCCGCCGGAATCATGTGGCCCGTCGGCACGATCGCGGCGTTGACATGCCTTGTGCTGGTTGCCTTCTCCGGTGTGCTGTGCTGGCATGCGGCGAGTCGTCAGGGGCCACGCTGGGCTCGCACGGTCAGTGTGGGCCTGCTGGGCATCGGTTTGGTGGGCGCCGGCTTCGGGTTCGCGATCGCACTGCGTAGCGAGGCGGTCGATCACCACCCGATCACCCAGGCGTTCGGCCATGCCACGTCGGTGACGGTCACACCGAACGAAACAGCGATATCGGTTGGTCGCGGCCGGCTGCTGTTTCGCGCCACCCTGCAGCGCCTGGCAGACCGTGAAATGTCCGGCCGCGTGGTGGTTTTCGCGCGGGCGGCCGATTTCGGTGAGGTGATGGTGGGCCAGCCGGTGCGTTTCACCGCGCGGATCGCCCGTCCGACCCGCCGGGACCTGACAGTCGCAGCGCTCAACGCGACAGGAAAGCCGACGATGGGCCAGGCCGTGGCGGTGCATCGGGCTGCGCATGCGGTCCGCGACCGGTTCGCTGCGGTCGCCCGGGACGTACTGCCCGCCCCACAGGCCGCCATGCTGCCCGCGCTGGTCCTCGGCGACACATCGACGGTCACGGCGATGACGAGCCAGGACTTTCGCGCGGCGGGCATGACGCACTTGACGGCGGTGTCGGGAGCCAACGTCACGATCGTCTGCGGGGCGGTGTTGTTCTGCGCACGGCTGATCGGTCCGCGTTCGGCAGTCGGGCTGGCCGCGGTCGCATTGGTGGTGTTCGTGATCGTGGTGCAGCCGACGGCCAGCGTTCTGCGTGCGGCAGTGATGGGCGCCATCGCGCTGCTGGGCGTGCTGTCTTCCCGGCGGCGACAAGCGATTCCGAGCTTGTCGGCCGCGGTGCTGGTGTTGATGGTCGCTGCGCCCCACCTTTCCGTCGACGTGGGTTTCGCGTTGTCCGTGGTCGCGACGGCGGCTCTGGTCGTGATCGCGCCGGTCTGGTCCCGGCGCATGGTGTCGCGCGGCTGGCCCAAGCCGCTCGCGGACGCCGTTGGTATCGCGTGCGCCGCGCAATTGGTCACCGCGCCGCTGGTGGCCGGGATCTCCGGGCGCGTCAGCGTGGTGGCCGCAGCGGCCAATCTTGCCGCGGCGCCGGTGATCGCGCCGATCACCGTGCTGGGCACCGCGGCGGCCGCGCTTGGCATGTTCTGGCCGGCGGCGGCAGAACTGTTGATCCGCTTCACCGGTCCCGAGCTGTGGTGGGTGCTGAACGTCGCGCACCGGGCGGCCGGTGTGCCGGCTGCCAGCCTGCCGGTTCCTGCGGGGCTGCCCGGCGCGGTGCTGGTTGGCGTTTGCGCCGTGCTGGTCGTCGCGCTATGGCGGTGGCGGTGGTTTCGGGCCGCCGCCGGAGTTTCCGTGGTGTGCCTGCTTGCCTGGGCGTTGTCGGGGCTGGTGTCCGGCGCGTCGGTGTCGGCTGGTCGTGACACGATCGTGGGGTGAGCTCAGCGGTTTCGCCGTTACATCTGGTGCTGGGAGAAGAAGAGCTGTTGGTCGAGCGCGCCGTCGCGGCGATACTGCGATCGGTGCGTGAGCACGCAGGCACCGACGATGTGCCGGTGAGCCGGGTGCGTGCCGGTGATGTCGACGCCTACGAGCTCGCCGAGCTGTTGAGCCCGTCGCTATTCGCCGACGAGCGGGTTGTGGTGCTGGATGCCGCAGGTGAGGCGGGCAAGGACGCGGCCACGCTCATCGCCACAGCCGCCGCCGACATTCCACCCGCCACCGTGCTGGTGGTGGTGCATTCGGGCGGTGGGCGCGCCAAGTCACTGGCAAGCCAGCTGCGCGACCTCGGCGCCGAGGTTCACCCCTGCGCCCGCATCATCAAAGCCAGCGAACGCGTCGACTTTGTTCGTGGCGAATTCCGCTCGCTGGACGTCCGGGTCGACGACGACACCGTCACTGCGCTACTCGACGCGGTGGGGTCGGACATGCGCGAACTGGCCTCGGCCTGCTCGCAGCTGGTCGCCGACACCGGCGGCGATGTCGACGTCGCGGCAGTGCGCGGCTACCACAGCGGCAAGGCAGAAGTGAAAGGCTTCGACATCGCCGACAAAGCCGTGAGCGGCGACCTGGCGGGAGCCGCCGAGGCGCTGCGGTGGGCGATGATGCGCGGTGAGCCGCATGTGGTGCTCGCCGACGCGCTGGCCGAAGCCGTGCACACCATCGCCCGGGTCGGGCCGCTGTCCGGTGACCCGTACCGGCTGGCGGCGGAGGTCGGGATGCCGCCGTGGCGGGTGCAGAAAGCCCAACGACAGGCACGGCGCTGGTCGCGCGACACGGTGGCGACGGCGATCAAACTGGTTGCGGCGCTCAACGCCGACGTCAAAGGGGCCGCCGCGGACGCCGACTACGCGCTGGAAGCCGCGGTCAGGAAGGTCGCCGAGCTAGCGGTCCGCTGACGATGCGGGCCGGGACGGCCCCGAGGACGAGGCGGCCAATTGGACTGCGGCAAGCCGGGCGTAGCTCAGATCTTGTTGTATACGCGCGTCAGCGCCGACTTCTTGTTCGCCGCCTGGTTTTTGTGGATCACACCCTTGCTGGCCGCCTTGTCCAGCTTGCGGGTGGTCGCTACCAGCATCTCCGCGGCCTTGTCTTTTTCACCGGCCTCGGCAGCCTCGCGGAACTTGCGGATCGCCGTGCGAACCGACGACTTGACCGACTTGTTGCGCAGTCGCCGGCGCTCGTTGGTGCGGTTGCGCTTCGCCTGTTGCTTGATGTTGGCCACGCGCTAGTTCCTTCGTCGTTCTCGGCGGGTTGGTGTGTCAGCGTTTGCCCAGGCGGCTGGGCAGCGACGAGCCAGGGTATCAGTCAGCGGGGCATTCTCTCAAAGCGGAGCGCCATGGCCTGCGGAAACCGCCGCAGTGGTGCAGCATACTTCAGTGGGCGTTCGCAGCTTGTCCGTCGAGACCAGGCGGAATTCACGCAGCCAAACGTCGAAGCGCTAACAGCGCATCTTCGACGGCTACAACGACGCGGGCAGCTAGGCGAACGCCTTCGACGAGATGTTCGACCCCCAAGGCAATGTCCGAGCCCCCGTACCGGGGCATCTACGCCGAACTTGCCCCCTCCGACGCCTCCGAACTGGAGGCGCGCGCTGAGGCACTGGGCCGCGCATTCGTCGATCAGGGCATCACGTTCTCGTGATCGGGCCAGGAGCGGCCATTTCCGCTCGACCTGATCCCGTGGGGTGCGCGCGGTCGACGACTACGCCGCGCATCTGCTGCGGGCGCTACGCAAATCGGCGGCCACCAATGAGGCCGACCCGACCGTCGTCGTGCTCACCCCCGGGGGTGGCCAACGCCGCGTACTTCGAGCATTCGCTGTTGGCCCGGCAGATGGGCGTCGATCTCGTCGAAGGCCGCGACCTGTTCTGTCGCGACAACCAGGTCGACAAGCGCACGACTGCAGGCGAGCGCCAGGTCGACGTCATCTACGGGCGCATCGACGACGCCTTCCTGGACCCGCTGCAGTTCCGGAACGCGCGGCGGTGCCAAAAAGATTCGTGACGATCCGCGGGGCTGGATCGCACAGCCGGTGATGCAGCTGTCGACGGTGCCGACCAGGGTGGGAAACAAGCTCGCTCCGCGCTACGTCGATCTGCGGCCCTTCGCGGTCAACGACGGCGATGAGGTGTGGGTGTTGCCCGGCGGTCTGACGCGCGTCGTACTGCAGGAGGGATCACTGGTGGTCAACTCCAGCCAGGGCGGAGGTTCGAAGGACACCTGGGTCCTTGGCACCCCGCGCGTCGC
>NZ_CAXUCH010000076.1:0-17072 GCF_964249325.1 uncultured Mycobacterium sp.
ACCCTCAGCGCCGGGCAACTACCCCCACGTGGTCACCCTGAATGCCTCCGAACACGTTGCTGCAGCTAGATAGTAGCTGCCAGTGACCAGAATCGTTGTCAGAATCCAGGATGACCTCGTTACAGCACCTGACCTGCGTGACACTATTCCGCCTTTACTCTCGCTACTACGCATAGGTGGAAACTGCAACGTCAATGGACATTCGTCTCCGGGGATGGGGCGGGTCGTACAGAGCCATTGAAGCCTCCGAACATGAATTCCCGAATGCGACAAGCATGACAGGGCGCGGGAGAATACAGGGGACGCGAGCGCGCATCGGGATCACGAAGGACCAAGCGACTAACTGAGGAACCGCTGGAAACCGACACGACCAGCTTGGATTCGAAGACTATCCGAATCTCAAAGTCACCCCGCCGATGCCGTGAACATGTAGCATCCGCTGTTCGAAGAACGCGTCCACCTACGAAAGTTGAGAACCTTGCGCGAGACCGACAGTGTCAGCCGCCTCGAAAAGGTGCCGGATCAGCGCTCGGCACGGACCGATTTTCGCCTAGACATCGAGGGTTTGCGTGCTGTCGCGGTGCTTGCCGTTGTCCTCTTTCATGCTGGCGTCCCTGGTGTGGGTGGCGGGTTCATCGGGGTGGATGTGTTCTTTGTCATCTCGGGTTTCCTGATCACCGGGTTGCTCTGGCGGGAAGTGAGCACTGTGGGCACCGTTCGGCTGCGCCGCTTCTACGGGGCGCGGGCTCGCCGACTATTGCCGGCGTCGGCCACGGTAGGCGTCGCAACGGCACTCGGCGCGGCAATCCTTTTACCCCCCTTACAGGCCCGGACCGTATTCGGCGACGGTATCGCCTGCGCGTTGTATGTCGGCAATTATCGGTTCATTTTGCAGGGGGTCGATTACATGGCTCCTTACATGCCGGCCTCACCTTTTCAGCACTACTGGTCTTTGGGCGTAGAGGAGCAGTTTTACCTGGTGTGGCCCGCCTTGATGATCGCTACGGCATGGCTCGTCCGGCGTGCGCGTCGCCGCACCAGAGCCCATGCCACCTCATCGCAAAGTTCCTATCTGGTGGTGCTTGCCGTGGTTGGGGTCGTGTCGTTTGCGGTGTCGCTGGCGGCCACCCACTGGGCGCCTCCGGTGGCGTTCTTTTCGCTGCCGACCCGGGCCTGGCAGTTGGCCGTTGGTGGCCTGGTGGCTCTCACCGCCGACCACTGGCGCCGGCTTCCGGCGGGACTGGCCGCGATCGCGGGATGGGCAGGGCTGGCCCTGATCTTGCTGGGCTGCACGCTGTTGGGCACGAGCACGCCCTATCCGGGGACGGCCGCGCTGTTGCCCGTGGTCGGCACGGCGCTGGTGATCGGCGCTGGCTGCGCCGCACCTTGGTGGGGATGCGGCCGCCCGCTGGCAGTGGCGCCGATGCGGGCGATCGGCCGGGTGTCGTACTCCTGGTATCTGTGGCACTGGCCGGTGTTGCTGCTGGCACCGCCGTTGCTGGGCCACCCGCTGGGATTGCCCGGCAGGCTCGCAGCGGCCCTCGTCTCCAGTGGGCTGGCGATGCTCACACTGCATTTCGTCGAGAATCCACTGCGGTTCGGCGCGTTCCTGCGCAGGTCGGCTGCTTGCAGTCTTGCGCTTGGCGGTGTTGCCACCGCAGTAGCGGTCTGCGTGTGTGTAGCGCTGCTGGTATTGGTGCCGACTCCGGTCGGCCATGGCACGCCAGCTGCGGCGCTGACGGTCACTGCGGCGCCTTCCCCCGGCGGCCGCA
The DNA here is from genome assembly GCF_964249325.1 of uncultured Mycobacterium sp. Classification (NCBI taxonomy): domain Bacteria; kingdom Bacillati; phylum Actinomycetota; class Actinomycetes; order Mycobacteriales; family Mycobacteriaceae; genus Mycobacterium; species uncultured Mycobacterium sp. The sequence continues at coordinate 1,773 of NZ_CAXUCH010000076.1, forward strand.
ATATTGACCCCTACGACGCGGCGGTGCAGCACACGTTTGCCCAGGTGCAGGCGGCGGTCGCGGCATCCGCCAAGCTGACCGCCGTACCGTCGAACCTGGACCCGCCGCTTGCCGACGCGACAGCCGAAATCAAGGACGTTTACCTCAACGGCTGCCTGCGCAATGTTCTCCAAGTCAGCGAGCCCGACTGCGTGAAGGGCGACACCGCGTCGACGACGACGGTGGCCCTGGTCGGCGACTCCAATGCCGCGATGTGGGCTCCGGCTTTCCAGCAGGTCGCCGAGCAGCGACGCTGGCGGCTGGAGACCCTGGACAAGATGGGTTGCCCATTGATGGACTTGCCCATCTCTAGCCCTTACCTTCACCGGGAGTACACGGAGTGCGAACAGTGGCGCGGTCAGGTCATTACCCGGTTACGTGCGGAGCGCCCGCGTCTGGTCGTGGTAAGCATGTGGCGGCGCTACGGTGCCGCCTACGGTTACCCGTCAGGTTTTGCGTCGTACGACCCGGCGTGGATCAACGGCTTGACTCGCCTTGTGCATCAGCTGCGCAGCACTGGTTCGAAGGTGCTGGTGCTCGGGCCGATCCCGGACCCGCACTCAGTGGTGCCAATTTGCCTGTCCAGCCACCTCAATGACGCGACGGCCTGCTCGCCGGCCAGGTCGCTGGCCGTGAACGAACCCGGCATCGCATCTGAGTCTGCCGCCACCACAGCCGGCGGTGGACAATACGCGGACGTCACCGAGTTGTTCTGCACTGCTGACCGCTGCCCGGTGATCGTGGGCAAGACTCTGGCATACCTTGACTGGAATCACCTGACGGTCGAATACTCTCGGCTGTTGGCACCGGTAATGGGGGCGCTGGCCGATCGTGTACTCGTCCACGGTTGACATGCTGCGGACTGTTGGTGATTCATCGCACGCAAGAATGTGTCACCGCAGTGAGCTTCGCAACGCCGAGGCTGTGTGGCTATGAGATCGCTGCGGCGACTTCACATTTAAGCGTCGGCTGTAGCAACGGCGTGCTGTATCGCTTCGACGAGTGGTGAGTAGTGCGATGGTCTCCAGGTGGTCAGTTTGCGGTGGTCAAACCGAAACCGTCTGCCCAGATGGACGTTCCTCGCCAGCAGCAATGGTCCTTCGCTTGAGACGAGATTTCAGAGACATCGCCCGCTTCTCAACCACAAACCAGCTCAGCGCTGCGAGCGGCAGAGTGGCGATCACTGCAATGACAGCGAACACAACTGGATTCAGAATGCTGAGCCCACAGATAACCAGCAGCTGCTGCATAGGCCATCCGTAGATGTATACGCCGTAGGACAGATCCGTCCGTAGTCTCAAGCGCTTGTTGTGGATGAGGGCACCCGAAACGATGATCGCGTAAGCCAGCGGAACAGCGCCAATCAGCCGGTAATTAGGCAGCAGGTTCGCCGCTAGAACGACGACCACGCTCACCACGACGAGTGACCAGCGAGCAGGAATCATGTTCCGGAACTGATACAGGAGCACACCAGCCAAAAACATGACAGCGAACCGCGCAGCGATTGCCTGCGCGAGGAGCGCGACAGTCTTGAGGTCATGTGCAGCGGCGATGTGTCGCTGGGTGCCTGTTGGTTCTTCAAGCAACGACAAAAGCCAAGCCGGCAGTTGCGCCGACCAGTACAGCGCCAGTGCCAACAAGGCAGGAATTAGCCACCGGCGACGGAGGAGTCCGACAACGCCGAGACCAGCAATAGCGATGTAGCACAATACCTCCCATTGGAGCGTCCAAAGAGGACCGTTCCATACGCCCGGAAATGGGATGCCCTGCGGTGTTCCGCCGATATCGGGCTGAAGGATCATCACTGCGCTGTTTTTGAGGACGTAACTGATTGGTGCGGTAGACAGCAGCAGGTTGGCGGCTGGGCCGCCCTGAATCGCCACGCCGATCGGGGCGACGACAAACGCGGTGATGATCAGGCAGGCCCACAACCCAGGGAGGATGCGAAGACCTCGAGCGGCGAAGTAGGTGCGCAGCCGCGGGTTGCTGAGCCAACTCGCCGTGATGAGGAAGCCTGAGATTGCAAAGAACCCGTCAACCCATACGTCTCTAAGAAGCTGGTGAGCTGGCGCGAAGTGCACTCGGCGGCCCGTGAGCGGCCAGGAGTGGCATAGGATAACGCCGGTCGCCAACGTTAACCGCCACGCGTTCAGTGCGTTCCTTCGCGGATCGAATTCCTGCCCCAGCTTCATACTCTCCAGCCATTGCCGCTTTGACGATCGACGATGTTACGACGGCGGCAAGTTTAGGGTCTGCGCTCATCTCAAGTGGTTCCTTCCCATACAACCAAGCAAACTGATCTTGTCAGCACTGCTCGACGCGCGCCGATCGTCCGACGTTGCCGCTAAACGCGGTGGGAATCGAGGCCCGGACGGTACCCGTACGAGGGCATCGTAGTGTCTGCATGCGCTCGGGAAGGGCCTGATGCGGCTGTTGCCGGCGTCGGCCATGGTTGGCGTCGCAACCGCGATCGGCGCCGCTGTCCTGTTACCGCTGTTGCAGGCCGTGAACGAACCGGCATCGCATCTGAGTCTGCCGCCGCCAAAGCCGGCGGTGGACAATACGCCGACGTCACGAAGTTGTTCTGCACCGCTGACCGCTGCCCGGTGATCGCGGGCAACACTTTGGCGTACCTTGACGGGAATCACTTGACGGTCAAATACTCCCGGCTGTTGGCACCGGTAATGGGGGCGCTGGCGATCGTGCTCTCGCCCACGGTTGACATGCTGCGGACTTCGGCGATGCCCCGCAACAGAACGGTGCATCGCGGCCCCCAGCAAAAAATCGGGGTGAGTAGGCCTGGCTGACGTCAACTAGCCGCCACGCCGGCCGCTTCGCGAACCAGGCTGTGCCATAAGGAGTTCGCGACGCTGAGGCCATACGACTTTGAGATCGTCGGGCAGCTTCACACCTTGACTTCGGGCCGTAACAGCGCCGTGCGGTATCGCCTCGACGGCCGGTGAAGAGTGCGATGGTCCGGTGGTCAGTTGCCGGTGGTCAAACCCGAAAGCTTCTGCGCAGACGGACTTTCCTGGCCCGCAGCAGTGCTCCTTCGCTTGAGACGAGATTTCAGAGACATCGCGCGCTTCTCAACCATGAACCAACTCAGCGCGGCGAGCGGCAGAGTGGCGATCGCTGCAATGACCGCGAACACAATCGGATTCACAATGCCAAGTCCACAGATGACCAGCAACTGCTGAACCGGAAACGCGTAAATGTAGACACCGTAGGACAGATCCGTCCGCAGTCTCAAGCGCTCATTGTGGATGAGGGCACCCGAAACGATGATCGCGTAAGCCAAAGGAACGGCGGCAATCAGCCGGTAATTAGGCAGCACGCTCGCCGCTAGAACGATGACCACGCTCACCGCGACCAGTGACCACCGAGCGGGAATCACGTTGCGGAAGTGATACAGCAGCGCACCCGCTGAAAACATAACAGCGAAACGCGCGGCGACGGCCCCCATGACCAGCCAGTTAGTAGCAGCGGATACGTTTCCATGCGCGGCGGCTGCTGGCTCTTCAGCAAGCATGCTCCACGGCGGCAGTAGCGCCGAACAGATCAGCGCCAGAGCTAACAGCGCAGGAATTAGCCACCGGCGATTCAGGAGTCCCATAACGCCGAGAACAGCAACAGCGATGTAGCACAATACTTCCCAATAAAGAGTCCAGAGTGAACCGTTCCACCCCGCCCACGGGTACGGGACCCCGTGCGGGGTTCCGCCGATATCGGGGTGAACGATCATCACTGCGCTGTTTTCGAGGACGTACTCGATCGGTGCACTGGAAAGCAGGAGCTTGGTGGCACGGCCGCCCTGAATCGCCACGCCGATCGGGGCGATGACAAACGCGGTGACGAACAGGCAAAACCACAACCCAGGGAGGATCCGCAGGCCTCGAGCAACGAAGTAGGTGCGCAGCCGCGGGTTGTTGAACCAACTCCACGTAATAAGGAATCCTGATATTGCAAAGAACCCGTCGACCCATACGTCCCTGAGAAGCTGGTGGACTGGCGCGAACGACACGTGGCGGCCCGTGAGTGGCCATGAGTGGCACAGGATAACCCCGGTCGCCAGGGTTAACCGCCACGCGTTCAGTGCGTTGTTTCGCGGATCGAATTCTTGTCCGAGTTTCATACTCCACCGTTCATAGCCGCTTTAGCCAGCGATCGACGACGTCATCGACGGCAGCAAGTTTAGGGTTTGCGCTCATAAAAAGTGGTTCATTCGCGCCAATCGAGCGAACTGGTCTTTACGGTGCTGCTCCACAGGCGCGCCGTACGGCGCGGCGACGCGGAAGGCTTGAAATCGAGCGAACTGGTCTTTACGGTGCTGCTCCACAGGCGCGCCGTACGGCGCGGCGACGCGGAAGGCTTGAAGTCGTGCCGGTCAGCAGCGACGCGGATCTGCTGTGACCAGGTACGGTCGCGCAGATGTGGTCGGCGTTGGTCGCCGCGACCGCCTAGCGAATCAACCAACATGCTTGAGCCGGGCGAAATTTTCCACGAGGTCGGTTGCGACAGCGATGCTTTCGGTGGGTTTGCTCATGCGTGAGGCGATGTCCCGGGCTCGCGCGGCGTATTCCGGGGCAAGGATGGTGTGCAGATCCGCAACGAGCGATTGCTGGGTCGTGGTCGAAAAACGCCGGGCGGTGCCCACTTTCAATCGTTTGACCGCAGTTCCGCGCAGCGACTGATCCGGCCATGTCCAGAGGATCAGCGTGGGGACTCCGGCGCGCAGGCCTACGGCTGTGGTCGCCGCGCCACCATGGTGCACGACCGCCCGGCAGGCTGAAAAAATCGCCGCGTAATTCACGGCGCCCACAACCTTGACGTGTTCGAAATGGCCGACGTCGCTGAAGTCACTCCACCCGGCGCACACCAACGCCCGCTCGCCTAACTGCGCGCAGGCCGCGCTGATCATGGCGAGGGTTTCGGCAGCAGATTCGACCGGTATGCTGCCAAAGCCGAAGAGAATCGGCGGTGTTCCCGCGGCAATCCACGAGGCGACCTCGTCATCGGCATCTGTTGGCACCTCGATTGTGAGCGCGCCAACGAAGGGCCGCTGACCATCGCATTCCGCCCATTCGGCTGCCAGCCCGGGAAAGCAAACTTCGTCGTAAGCCTGAATTTCCAGCGATCCGCGCTCGGCGATCCGCCGCGACGAGGGGCTTGTGGCTTTGGGAAGGCCCAGTTCACGGCGCTGCGCGTTCTCAACCTTCCTGGTCATGCGCCAGTGCAGCCACCAAAAAACCGACATTGCAAAGCGCACCAGCGGCGCCGGCATGATCGGAAAGGCCTGACCGTGGGCCCGCATCGGGAACGTATGCAGCGTGACCAACGGAATGTTGTAATACTCCGCGACGTTGGCAGCGCCCTCTTGGAAACTGATGCCGGTTAATAGCAGGTCGGCCCCGTCCGCCAGCGAGGTGAGCGTCGCGCTCATCTCCATCCAGGATTGGATTCCGGGTTCCCAAACTTCGCGCCACAATCTCGTCACGTCGCGGAGTTTCCAGAAGTTGCGGAAGAGGCTCGCCCAGAAGTCGCGGTGCATGTCGATCTGGACCTGCGTATCGAGCCCGTAGCCAACCGCCGCAAGCCCAGCCGCGTCGACGTCGCCAACCATGTCGGGCGGCACGGCCATGCGCACCTCGTGCCCGCGACGCAACAGCTCACGACCGAGAGCGACGCCGGGCTCGACATCGCCACGAGTTCCATAGCATGCAAGCACAAATATCATCGTCGAGTTCTAGCCCTTCACTTCCTGTGCACGTAGGCAACGTTAGAGGTATCGGTCATCACGGGTTGTCCGGACTGGTCGATCACCGTCCGCAGTCATATGACCGTCCAGCGTGCTTTCCGGGACATTCGTGGTGCGTTACTTTGGCTGACCATTCCTACCCGACGGACGGGTTGGGTTGCAGGCGGCATCTGGTGCGCCACGGGACGGTGTGGCACGAATTCGCGGCGTAACACGGCTAATCAGGCCGCGTTGGTCGCTCGGCTTTGAGAATCGCAGCAAGCACACCACCGATGCCGGCTGAGGACAACACTGGTTCCATAACCAGCAGGGACACGACCTAACCGTACATCCGGCATCGCCGCCCCAAGGCCCACTTGGGATGCGTCCGCACGGTGCGGGTTGCATTTCTCGCTGCCAGGTCGGGCATACCCATGTACAGAAGTCCGAATACCCGGAGGATTTGAGCACGATTCCGGAGCGCCTGGTCATCGGAGCGGTCAAGGTTGCGGCGGTGCTCAAGCTGGCTCATAAAGTGTTCGGCCAGTATTTGCGGACACCGTTCGACGCGTTCGGGTAATCATCGGCGACCAACATAGTGTCGGCAACAGACATCGGTATTTGTGGGAGGCGACGATATCGGTGTCAAGCGGCTCGACTAGACCGACCGGTGCCGGAACTCTACCTTGCCAATTTGCGCGACTTGAAGCGCTCTTTGGTAATCGAGTTTGGCGCGTATCACGGGGGCTCGGCTTTATTTTTCGCCAATGTCACGGAGCAGATCGACGAACCATTCGCGAGAACAAATTCGGCTGGACATTTGCTACCAACGGGCACCTGATACGCAATTAAACTCGAGTCTTGACGAGCCTGGCTGCGCTCAGGCGGCGTCGATGTGCAGGTTCTGGTAGTGGCGGTCAACGCTGTCGTGCATAGTCCGCCTTCGCGGGTTAACCCACCCGTCGTACGCGGGCGAAACTTTCCACGAGATCGGCGGCGGCCGCTGCGCTTTCGGCCGGTTTGGTCATCCGGGTGGCGATCTCGCGGGCGCGGGCTACATATTGCGGGGCGAGGATGGTGCGAAGGTCCGCGACCAGCGATTGCTGGCTAGTGGTTGAAAAGCGGCGAGCGGTGCCCACTGTCAACCGCTTGACCCGAACTCCCCACAGCGTCTGATCGAGATCTGTCGAAAGGATTAACTGCGGAACTCCCGCGCGCAGGGCCGCGGCCGTAGTCCCGGCACCACCGTGGTGCACAACCGCGCGGCAGGCGGGAAAGGCGGCAGCGAAATTGACCGCATCCACCACCTTGACGTGGTCGAAATCCGGGACTTGACTGAAGTCAGTCCCGCCGGCGCAGACCAACGCCCGCTCCCCTAACTGCGCGCAGACCGCGCCGATCATGGCCAGCGTCTCGGACGCAGATTCGAGCGCGATGCTGCCAAAGCCGAAGAATATCGGCGGTGTTCCCGCAGCAATCCACGACACGACCTCGTCGTCGGCATCCGTCGCCAGCTCCATCGTCAGCGCGCCCACAAAGGGCCGTTGGCCGTTGAATTTCGCCCACTCGGCTGCCAGCCCGGGAAAGCAAACCTCGTCGTAGGCCTGGATTTCCAGCGCTCCGCGCTCGGTGATCCGTCGCGGCGAGGGGCCTGTAATCTTCGGTAGACCCAGTTCACGGCGCTGTGCGTCCTCCACCTTCTTCGTGCCCCGCCAATTCACCCACCAGAACGCCCTCATTGCCGAGCGACCCAATGGCGAAGGCAGAAACGACAGGAGCTGTCCGTTGACGCGGAGCGGGAAGTAATGCAGCGTGGCCAACGGAATGTCGTAATACTCTGCGACGTTGGCAGCGGCGTCCTCGAAATTCAGGCCGGTGAATAGCAGGTCGGCCCCTTCCGCCAGCGACGTCAGCGTCGTGCTCATCTCCTTCCAGCACTGAATGATGGGCCGCCCAACTTCGCGCCGCAGCCTGATCAGATCCCGGACCCTCCAAAAGTTGCGGAAGAAATACGCCCAGAAGTTGCGGTGCGCGTCCAGAAGGGCCTGCAGATCCGGTCCGCAGCCGACCGCCGTAAGCCCAACCGACTCGGCGAAGGCAACCAGGTCCGGCGGGACGGCGATTTGCACTTCGTGCCCGCGACGCAGCAGCTCACGACCGACAGCAACGCACGGCTCGACATCGCCACGAGACCCATAGCATGCCAGCACAAATCTCATCGCCGATCCTGGCCCTTCACTTCCCGTGCGGGTTCTGCGAAACGAAAGCGGACGTCCCGCGTCCTCGGCTCAGCCGCCCGGCAGCATAACGTGATACCCACGCCTCGACCTTAAATCCATAATTTCGGCAAGCGGTCAACGCCGGACCGTCGCGGGTAAGCCCTGGCTATGCGGTCAAAAATTCGCTGAGGTATGCAGGCGGCCTCAGGTTGAGCAAGCGGTCGCGGTCGCCGGCGAGGTCCGCATAATCGAGCGCCTCAATCTGCTCCGCCGAGTAAGACAATTGCGATTCCGGCACGCCCCTTCGTATGAGCCCGACGCCAAAGTCGCAGTCTAGCACCGCGATTCGCAAGTCATCCCGCGTGCTGCGCAGGTGGACGACAGCCTTCCAGACGTCGCCGCTCCAGAAGATGTTCCACCAGTGATGCTGCGCACGAAAGTCGGCGTATGACGACGCGGGACAGGCGATCGAGGCGCGCGCAGGGTTGCAGTCGTCCAAGACAATGACACCGTCGTCCCGCAAATAGCGCAGGGTGTTCTCGACGTCGCGCAACGCCTGCTTATAGGTGTGGAGGCCGTCGATTAGGGCGACGTCGATGCCGCGCTGCTCGAGTAAAGCCGTCTCGTGTGCGAAGAAAGCATCGCTGGTCGTCTCGAAATAGTGGGTGACTCGCGCATTCGCTTCGGCCAGCCTGCGGCGACGCGCCGAGAGTTTAAACGCCGGATCCACGGCGATCTTCTCGTCGGCGGTAATGCGCCGTAACGTCACTCCGAAACCCACGCCGATCTCTAGGTAGACACCCTTCGCCCGCCCGTCAAGCGCCCGCTGCACAGCCTTGATCCGGTTCACTGACAACCTTTTGCCGATCAGCCAACGTGCCGCAAGCGGACGAAACTTTCCACGTAATCAGCGGCGGCCGCAGCGCTTTCGGCGGCCTTGCTCATGCGGGTGGCGACCTCACGCGCCCGGCCGACGTATTGCGGGGAAAGGATGGTGCGCAAGTCGTCGACGAGCGATTGCTGGGTGGTGGTCGAAAAGCGCCGGAGAGTGCCCACCCTTAGTCGTTTGACGGCAGCTCCCCAGATCTGCTGATCGGGCCACCTCCAGAGGATCAACGTCGGGACTCCGGCACGCAGGCCTGCGGCTACGGTGCCCGCGCCGCCGTGATGCACAACCGTCCGGCAGGCCGGTAAAATCGCGGCATAATCGACCGCATCCACAATCTTGACGTGCTCGAAATGGGCGACGTGGCTGAAGTCGGTCCCGGCGGAGCAAACCAACGCCCGCTCGCCCAGCTGCGCGCAAGCCGCGCCGATCATCGCAAGCGTGTCAGCAGCAGAATCGAGGGGGATACTGCCGAAGCTGAAGAAAATCGGCGGTGTTCCCGCAGCAATCCAGGAGGCGACCTCATCATCGACTTCCGTCGCCGACTCTATCGTGAGCGCGCCGACAAATGGCCGTTGGCCATTCCACTTCGCCCATTCGGCTGCCAGCCCTGGGAACAAAACCTCGTCGTAGGCCTGAATTTCTAACGCTCCGCGTTCCGTGATCCGCCGCAGCGAGGGGCCGGTTGCATTCGGTAGTCCCAGTTCACGGCGCTGGTCGTTTTCGAGCTTTTTCCCCATTGGCCAACCTAGCCACTGGAGCACCGTCATTGCGGAGCGGATCAGCGGCGCCGGGACCATTGGAACCAGCTGTCCGTTAACCTGTATCGGGAAAGTATGAAGGGTGGCCAACGGAATGTCGTAATACTCTGCGACATTGGCGGCGCACTGCCAGAGAGTCGGGCCGGCAAATAGCAGGTCCGCTCCGTCCGCCAGCGAGGTCAGCGTCCTGCTCATTTCGCCCCACCACTTGCCGACGAGCTTCTGAGTTTCGCGCCCCTCCCTGATCAGATCTCCGAGGTTCCAGAGGTTGCGGGGGAAATCCGCCAGGAAGTTCAGGACGAAATCCACGTCCATCGCAGTATGCAAATCCGGTCCGCAGCCGACCGCTGAAACCCCAGCCCTTTCCGCGAGGCGAACCAGGTCGGGCGGGACGGCGACGCGAACGTCGTGTCCTCTGCCCAGCAGCTCCCGGCCGACAGCAACGCAAGGCTCGACATCGCCCCGACTCCCATAGCATGCCAGCACAATTCTCATTGCAATTCCTGGCCCTTTCACTCCCATGCGCGTTCTGTGAAATGAAAGGGGAGCCTCGCCCCCCGGCTCAACTACCCGGCAGCATAACTCCGATATCCGCGCCATCGACCTGAATCCAGAAACTTAGACAAGCGGCGGACGCGATTTCCCAACGCCGAGCTCGGCTAACAGAAGTGAATGGGTGAAATATCGCAAGCTTGGCGACCCGGTTGGGCAATTGCAGCACTGATGAGCTGGGAAAGGTCTTGCTGCAAGGCATTCCGCGACGACAGGATGGCGCTCGCGCCATTCAACGGTGTGACCCGGCAGCCGCTCAGAGATGCGTACCGGTGAGCGAGAAGCCTTTCAAGGCACTCGAAAGCTCATGTTGCATGCCATCAGTCGAGTTTGGACGGCCCGGCTGATAGGCAAGGACCGTGACAAAGATCTTGCCATTTGCTCTTCCCGCCCCCAAAACCATCAGTCCGCCGAGCCGGTGCATCATCTCCTTGGTCATACCTAAGTAGTGCATCCTCATGGCGAAGTAGTCGGCGTCGGTTCCATCTGGGCGGGTGGCGGCCGTGTCGACTATGCCGAGGTTGGTTGCGATGACACCGGTCGCATTGCCGGTGATCCTGACGAGCCGTTTAGGCAACAACGGAACGAGAGACAACAGTGCCTGCTCTTGATTGGGCACCTCCCGGTGGTGAACCAGCGCTTGTTTGATTACGGCCCGGATCTCGCGCAGGTCCGTCGTCACGGGTGCGGGGTCGACCGTGATGTCGACATTGCCGACCGCGTTGCCGCGAGTATCGCCCTGGGTGCGCTCGTCGACCGGGATCCTCAACGCGACCGAGCCATCTGCAGTGACTCGTCCCAGCCGCTGGGCGAGATGGGCCGCCAATCCCGCAAGCAGCGCATTGCTGGTCCCACCTAGTGAGTGTGCGCGGGCCTCCCACTCGTCAGCATCGACGAACATCGTCGCTATGGGAACCGTGATGGGTTCGTCGGTGCCCTCTGGCAGCGCGGGTGGTCCGGTAGGCGACGGGGCGGCAGCTGCAGCACTACCGCGGCTACGCCGAGCCAACCGTACTGCGGCGCCGACGGCACGCCCCATAGCGGGCAGGTCGCGCGCGGTTTGGCGGGCGTCCTCGCGCACGGCCTGCCACCGTCGGCGTGATGCGGCGGCAGGCCAGCTGATCGGGTCGTCGCGGCCATGTGCCGCATCCGCTAGCGCCTCGAACATCCCGAGCCCGTCGGTGAGGCAATGTGGGATGACTAGGCTCACCCCGGCGCCCCCGTCGGTGAACGGGAGCACCGCAAGGTGCCAAACCGGCCCGTGTTCACAATCCAATGGAGTGCCGGCCTGCTCGTTGAGCCAGGTGTCGAACTCTTCACGCGGTCGGGCCGACCCGACGATCTCAACGCCGGATGAGCCGTTGGGCGATATCCAGCGGTGGCGGCCGAATCGCAACGGTGAGCGTTCGATGCGTCGGGATAACCGTCCCCGCTGAAGGTGGTCATGGAGCCGCCGCACACCGTCGATGTCGATCGCACGGTTGTATACCCAGACACCTTGCAAAAGGACGGTGACTCCGGTCGCTCGCCCGAAGTCAAACATCGCCTGGTCGACCGGATCGAGCACATTGTCCATTTTCTTGACAGTACTTCTTACCGTATGCAATGGCATTTCCGCGGTTCGCGTACCGATAACGACCGAAGTCGCGATCAATCCTCAAGGGAGCGATGTAGTTAAATCAGGCTCGGCCACCAGACGGTCTCCGGGTGATGAGCCACCCGCCTGGCGTGTGCGGTGCAGTGCCTGCGCGTAGCCTCTATACGAGCAACCCCTCAGTCCGTGAACGCATTTCACTCTTCATCGACGGCCAGGCTGAGACGCTCGCGTGCGGTCTTGTTTGAGCTATCAACGCGGCAACGATGGTCCGCGAAATCTCAGGTGGCCTAGCTGCCTGATGGAGGCCGATGTCCTTGGGTGATAGGTGAAGCCCTAGGCGATTTCGCTGCGGACGCGCTTCGCCTTCCGCCGGTAGGCCAAAGCCGCCTTTGCAAGCTCGCCCGACTCGGGGTGCACAATATGCGCCAGGATGCTGATGACGCGGCTGACGCTGAGCAGCCCCCGGTAGCCGAGCAATCGTCCCTTCCGGATGACGCCTGCCTGCTCCCCGTGCTGCCGCCAGTAGGTCGTCTCGTCACCGCTGAAGTTTTTGGTCGGAGCAGCCGTGTAGTAGTAGAGCGCTACCGATCGCCGCCATTTGCCCGCAGCGACAGGAACTGGGACCCCGTGCATGGACTGGTCATCCGTTCGGAAGATGACGACCCTGCCCCAGTCCGGTACAACCGATTTCACAGCCCGGCCATGGTTGTCGTATAGGGAGAGACAGCCCCCATCCTGCAGCGACCAGCCGTCGTTTAGGTAGACGAGGACGTTGATGCGTCGGTAAAGATTCAGGGCTCGGTAATAGTGGAAGTCGGTGTGAGGACTCAGGATGCCACCCGGACCGCTGAGGTGCAGCCCGCCCCCACCCAGGTAGGGGTCAGGGAGCAGCTGCCGGACGCCGGTGATTTGCTCGAGCACCCTGAGGAACCGAGGTTCGGAGAGCTCCCTGATGAGGGCCTTGAACGGCTCGGGGATGAGGTCGGGATCAGAGCAGAAATGCTTGTTCTGTTGGTAGCGAAGGGGCAGTTCGTTCCACCAGGGCCATGAGATGTCGGGAAAGGCGCTGGCCGCCGCCGGCGAAAGACGTAGAAGGCCATCAACCACCAGGTGGGGGAACGGTTCGGCCGCCTGGAATTCACGCCGCAGCTCGGACGCGTTCCGTTCGAGTTCTTCTATGTCGAGAATGGCCTCTGCCAAGGGTGATGTCTCCCATCGCTAGTCTCGAACACAGTGACCATATAACGACCGGGCACGAGGGTTGCACCGCATCGACTGGTCGTGGCCGAATCCCGGCTTACCATTGAGGCGCCTGCAAAGCGTTTCAGCGGCCCAGTCGGTCGAATTGGCTCTGATCGGGGAGCGCATCGTCATGACTCCCTCAGTCGTGGACGCCGTAACTCTCCAATGGAGTACGCTTCGAATTCTGGTCCGCTAACGGCGGATCGATGTGCGTGCCACAATCCAGCAACATCACGAGTCTTGGTGAGGCGCTTGGTAACTCTTCGGGACTCAGGCGAGGAGACCGGTTGTAGTGCTCAAACTGATCTTGCGGAACCTACCGCCGAGGCTCTTCAACCTGCTGGTGCCACTCATCACCCTACTGTTGCTTCCGATCGTCGCCCGGCGCTACTTCCGCACCTCCACCGGTCGCGCGTACGGGGTCGGCCTTGCCACCAAGCTGCGCTTACTCGCCGCGATGGTGCGCAACAACATGCTGGTGCCCTCCGCCTCGATCTGGGTCACGCACCTGTTGATGGCGACCGAGATTCTGAACGTTCCGCCCTCGGTCAAAGGAGTCATCGTCGAATGCGGCTGCTTCAAAGGCGGTAGTACAGTGAATCTCTCGCTGGTCGCCGCCGCATGCGGACGTGAGCTTCACGTGTTCGATTCCTTCGCCGGTCTCCCGGATCCGAGTCCGGAAGACTCCGGCCACTTGCTGCTTGTCGACTCCGAAGTCCAGACATACGCCCGCGGCGCCTACGCCGGCACGTTGCAGGAGGTCACGTCGAATATCGAACGCTTTGGGGCGCGCGATGCTTGCACCTTCCACAAGGGCTACTTCGAGGACACTCTCCCGCAATTTGACCAGCCGATCGTCTTCGCCTTCGTCGACGTCGACCTCGCAAGCTCCGTGAAGACCTGCCTAGAGTATCTCTGGCCGCTATTAATCGACGGTGGTTACCTATTCACCGATGAGGCTCCACACCTAGAGATCGCCGGCCTCTTCTATGACCGACAGTGGTGGTCCGAGGTACTGGGCACCGAGCCGCCAGGCCTTGTAGGCGCAGGCAACGGTCTCGGCCTTTTCCCGCATGAGGGCGGATTTTTCGGCAGCTCGATCGGCTACACAGCAAAGATTGACCGGTCGGCTCTGCCTAGTCGGCCAGGTTAAACGGCGGCTCTTCGTGTCGAGCTTTGGGCATCGAACGCTGCGGCCTCTGCGCGGCTGAAAAACGTCTTCCATACGCCCAATTCAGCTGGCGCACCCGCTCACGCAACGAACTTTTGCGATGGCATTGAACTGTGTGATCCACGGTCGTAAGAAGTTCACCAACAACGCGGGGAAGCTACCAAGGAACAGCAGACGAGAACCACCAGGGTATTGTTCCGCCCATGTGGAGCTCAGTGCTGGTGCTGGCGTTGGGGTCCGGGCTTTTGACGGGACTCGATCCGATGCGTCTCGGCCTAACTCTTCTGGTGATCTCCCGGCCACGGCCTGTGCAAAACCTGCTCGCCTACGGGGTCGGAAACCTAATAGCATGCATTTTCACCGTAGTGCTTCCTCTGACGGTGCTGCACGTAACACCGATGGTCAAAACTTTTGCGGACCATGTAACTACGAGTTCCCCCGTCCGGCACATTCAAATTGGCATAGGTGTGTTCGCGCTATCGACCGCCGCGCTGCTGACCGTGCATTCGCTAACGCGCCGGCGCCAGCGGGCGCAGCTGCGGACACCGGACGGAACGACATCGACCCTCGTGCTGGACTCGAAGACACCCACCGCAATCTCGCGGCTGCTGGACCGGGCGCAGGGAGTGCAGACGGAAGGCGGATCTGCATTCCGGCGGCTGCTCGGCCGCGTCCACAATGCATGGGAAAACGGATCGTTGTCGGTCTCGCTGGTGATCGGGCTCGGAACGGGGCCGCCACTTGACGGCGTGCTATTCCTAATCACTTTCATCGTGGCTTCCGGAGCATCGACCGGCGCGCAAGTTATCGCCGCAATCGCGTTCGTCGTCGGGATGCTGGCGGTTGTCGAGATCGTCCTCGTCAGCTATCTGGCCGCGCCAGCGAAAACCCAACCGATAGTGCAGCGGCTGCACGACTGGGCGCGGATACACCGGCGGAAGATTCTGATAGCCATGCTCACCGTGGGTGGGGTCGCGCTAGTGGCCAGCGGCGCGGGCAGCGCCTGAGCCAGTAGTTTCGTTATTGGCGCAGGACAGGCATTCTCGCTAATTTGGCGACAGACGGCTTCCTTCCCTGTTTAGTCAACACGCCTGAG
>NZ_CAXUCH010000076.1:17082-18771 GCF_964249325.1 uncultured Mycobacterium sp.
AGCGATTCCTGGGTAGTGGTCGAAAAGCGCCGCGTGGTGCCCACCTTCAATCGTTTGACCACAGCTCCCCAGAGCCGCTGATCGGGCCACGTCGACAGGATCAATGTGGGGACTCCGGCGCGCAGGCCGGCGGCCGTGGTGCCAGCGCCACCGTGGTGCACGACCGCGCGGCAGGCCGGGAAGGCCGCGGCGTAGTTCATCGTGCCCACCACCGCGAGGTGGTCGAAATCTGGCACGTGGTCGAAGGTCGTGCCGCCCGCGCACACCAACGCGCGCTCGCCTAACTGTGCGCATGCCGCGCTGATCATGGCGAGCGTGTCGGTCGGAGATTCGACCGGCATGCTGCCGAAGCCGAAGAATATCGGCGGTGTTCCAGCGGCAATCCATGACGCGACCTCGTCATCGGCGTCCGTCGCGGACTCCACCGTTAGCGCGCCGACAAAGGGTCGTTGCCCATTGAATTTCGCCCATTCGGCTGCCAGCCCGGGAAAGCAAAACTCATCGTATGCCTGAATTTCCAGCGATCCGCGTTCGGTGATCCGCCGCGACGGCAGGCCTGCCGCCTTCGGCAGGCCGAGCTCGCGGCGCTGCGCGTCTTCGAGCTTATTGGTCATGGGCCACTGCAGCCACTCGGACGCCGTCATTGCGGAGCGGATCAGCGGCGTCGGCAAGCTCGGAACGAGCTGGCCGTTAGGCCGCATCGGGTAGGTATGCAGCGTGGCCAAGGGAATGCCGTAGTACTCCGCGACATTGGCGGCGGGCTGCTCTCCAATGACGCCGGTGAACAGCAGGTCGGCCCCGTCAGCCAGCGACATCAGCGTCGTGCTGGTCTCTTCCCAGCACTGCGTAAACAACGCCCAATCTTCGCGCCACAACCTTCTAAGATCCTGGACCTTCCAAAAGGTCCGGAACAAACGCGTCATGAAGTCGCGATGCACATCCTGGAACCGCCGCGCACTCGGTCCGTAAGCCACCACCTCAAGGCCAGTCCCCCCGGCGAAGGTCACATGGTCGGGTGGGACGGCCATGCGCACGTCATGTCCACGGCGCAGCAACTCACGGCCGACAGCGACGCAGGGCTCGACATCGCCGCGAGTTCCATAGCTCGCTAGCACAAATTTCATCGCGGAGATATTAGCCCTTTCCTTGCTGCGCGCGTTTCTGTGCGATGAAAGCGGCAGCCTCCGCGCTAGCCGCCGACCTTCCCCTTTGCACGCGAAACGCCGAAGACTTCCGGGGCATTGAGCATCTGCTGACCATCATCAGCGTATGAGCCGCAAGGCTTCGCGTGTTCTACTCTCATCAGGTGATTCGGTTGGATCCAGTCAAGCCGCACGCCGTCCTGCGCAGCGCGCTCCTTGAGCTTTACGCCCCACTGGGCGTCTGGGGCGAATCCCGCGTCGGCGGAGGGTAATCGGTGGCAGTCCGGATACGTCCTGCACGGGCGTCCTCTAATAACCGCGCATCCAGCGGTCATGCCCAGCGCGACAATCGGCTCGCTCCCGCGGACCACAGCGTGTTTGTCGGGCATCGCGCCATTGGCCGGACGCTAGTCATCCAGTGCGTGTGGGTTTATGAGCACGCTGTCGACCTCGATGGGCTGAGGCGTTTTCACCACAATCTCGGTTACGGGTTGTTGGGACGGCGCATCGAGCGTTCTCCGCTGCCCTTCGCCCGGCATCGGTGGGT
>NZ_CAXUCH010000077.1:0-18590 GCF_964249325.1 uncultured Mycobacterium sp.
GGTCAGCTTCGCCGCACCGGCGACACTGCCGGAGTCGCTGCGCTCACTGCCCGGCGGTCGGCTCATGGTCGACCCGGACAGCATGCGCCGCGACGTGGACGTCGCTGTGACCGTGGACATTCCGATCCTCAACCGGCTCGGCGGATTGAGCGATCTGGCCAGTGCCGGCCGCGAACTGCTGGTGATCGACCATCACGCGTCCAATCAGCTGTTCGGCACGGCGAACTTCGTTGACTCGTCGGCGGATTCCACCACAATGCTGGTCGCCGAGCTGCTGGATGCGTGGGGCGAACCGATCGACGTCGACGTGGCGCACTGCCTGTACGCAGGGCTGACCACCGACACCGGGTCGTTTCGCTGGGCCAGCGCCCGGGCTCATCGGTTGGCGGCGCGGCTGGTCGACCTCGGTGTCGACAACGCCGCGATCAGCCGGGTGCTGCTGGACACCCATCCGTTCGCCTGGCTGATGATGCTCTCTCGGGTGCTGAGCTCCGCACAGCTGCTGCCCGACGAGGTGGACGGTCGTGGTCTGGTCTATGCGGTGGTGGAGCACCGGGAGTGGATCGGCGCGCGCCCAGAGGAAGTCGAGAGCATCGTCGACATTGTGCGCACCACACAAGAAGCTGAAGTGGCGGCCGTGCTGAAAGAGGTTGCGCCACAGCAGTGGTCGGTGTCGATGCGCGCAAAAGCGGCGGTGGATCTGGCGGCGGTGGCCTCGACGTTCGGCGGCGGCGGACACAAGCTGGCGGCCGGGTATTCGACGGCCGGCTCGGTGGGCGAGGTCGTTGCCTCGCTGCGCGCTGCGCTTGGTTGACGAGCATTCGGCCGCCGGCGGCCGACAAATCGCCGGCTTGGCGTTGCCGGCGTTGGGTGTGCTCGCCGCCGAGCCGCTCTACCTGTTGTTCGACACCGCGGTCGTCGGCCGGCTGGGTGCGCTCAGCCTGGCCGGATTGGCGATCGGCGCCCTGATCCTCGGTCTGGTTGGTTCCCAGCTGACGTTTCTGTCTTACGGCACCACCGCCCGCTCGGCGCGCTACTTCGGGGCTGAAAACCGGGAGTCGGCGGTTGTCGAAGGTGTACAGGCGACTTGGTTGGCCGTTGCGCTGGGTCTCTTGATCGTGGTCGTGGTACAGGCGGTGGCGGTTCCGGTGGTGTCGATCATCGCTTCCCGCAGTGAGATAGCGGACGCGGCGTTGCCGTGGCTGCGGATCGCGATTCTGGGTGCGCCGGCGATTCTGGTGTCGATGGCCGGCAACGGCTGGCTGCGTGGGGTGCAAGACACTGTACGGCCGCTGCGCTACGTGGTTGCGGGCTTTGGGCTTTCGGCACTGTTGTGCCCGCTGCTGGTGTACGGCTGGCTGGGCTTGCCGCGGTTGGAGCTGGCGGGTTCGGCGCTGGCCAACCTCGTGGGCCAGTGGCTGGCCGCGCTGCTGTTCGGGCGTGCATTGCTGGCCGAACAAGTGCCGCTGCGCCTGGATCGCGGCGTGTTGCGGGCACAACTGGTGATGGGCCGCGACCTGGTGGTGCGGACGCTGGCTTTCCAGGTGTGTTTCGTGTCGGCTGCGACGGTGGCGGCCCGGTTCGGTGCCGCCGCGTTGGGCGCGCATCAGGTGGTGCTGCAGCTATGGAATTTCCTTGCACTGGTTCTTGATTCGCTGGCCATTGCGGCGCAGGCACTGGTCGGTGCCGCGCTCGGCGCGTGCTGTATTCCGCACGCCAAATCGGTGGCTCGCCGCGTCACGGTGTTCTCCGCGATCGCGGCCGGCGCATTAGCCGCGGTGTTGGCGGTCGGGGCCTCGGTGCTGCCGAAGCTGTTCACCGACGATCGGTCTGTGCTGGCGGTCATCGGTGTGCCGTGGTGGTTTCTAGTGACCCAATTGCCAATCGCCGGAGTTGTTTTCGCTCTCGACGGGGTATTGCTGGGTGCCGGCGACGCGGCGTTCATGCGCACCGCGACTGTGGTCAGTGCGGTGGTGGGCTTCCTGCCGCTGATCTGGTTGTCGCTGGTGTTCGGTTGGGGGCTGGCCGGTATCTGGTCGGGGCTGACCACATTTGTGGTGCTGCGACTGATCTTTGTGGGCGCTCGTGCGGTGTCAGGTCGCTGGGCGGTAGCCGGCGCTGGCTAGTTCGGCATTCACCGACCGGTTGCTTTTACATCCCGCCGAATGATCCTTGCGAGTTCGTCGCGATCGGTGACGTCGAGTTTGATGCATGCCCGGTAGATGTGGCCTTCGACGGTACGGACCGATACCGTCAGCCGGTCTGCGATTTCCCGGTTCGACAGTCCCTCGGCGACGAGCGCGGCGATTTCGCGCTCGCGGGAGGTTACCGGAAGCGGCCGTGCTGCGGATCGGATCGCCGGGGTGGTGGCTCCGCCGCATTGAGCGGCCAGTCGTAGCGCACGCGCCGCCGACTCGGCGCTCTTGCGTCGCTGACTGGCGCGGTCATGCAGCGTTGCGGCCTGGGCGGCCGAGTCTGCTGCGGACAGCATCAAGCCGGCGTCTTCGAATTCGGCACTAACCGCGTCTAGGGCATGAGCGTCGGATGCGGCAAAGGCTGCGGCGTGGCGGTCTTGAAGCGTCACAATCTGCCCCTGTACGATTTCGGCGAGTGCGGCCAGCCGCTGCGTGACGGTGCGGTCGCCAAACCTGGCGGCATGGTGCAGTGCCTCGGCCTCGACGGCATACTGGCCGGCCTTGTGCGCGACATCTGCAGCTGCGCGGGCCAATTCGACCGCGCGTCGGTCCATCCCTTTTGCCGCGGCATGCCACGATTTGGCGACCGTCATCTGCGGTGAATGCAGCGCCAAATGCGGCCCGGTGTGCTCGGCGGAGTCGGCGAAAACGCGCTCGGCCTCCTCTGGTCGGCCAAGGGCCGCGTAAGCTTTCGCCAACAGGATTCTTGCGGGCAACCGCCATGGCATGGTGACTTCGGCAGCTTGTGCCGCAACGGCCTGCTCCAGCGCCGAGATGGCATCGGGGAACTTGCCACGGTAGACGGCGACAAGACCCGCCGCGACCTTCGCGACAGCCCATGCCAGACGTTGTCCCGCAGAGGAGAACTCGGCATAATCCGCTGCCCGTTTGTCGGCCACGTCTAATTCGCCGATGGACGTGAGCGCGAGCACGTCGCAATAGCGCACCATGACCCGGATCATGCCCTCGGTGGCCTTTTGTTCGGCGCGGCATCTGGCGGCGATCGGGTCAAAGTCGGCGCCGCGGCCGGCGACCGGCATGGCTAGCCCGGCAGCGAAGGCGGCCCACTCGACGGCTTGTTTCGGGGCATTTGGTTCGGCTAGCACGCGCTCCGCTTCGGCGATTCCCTCGGCAATCCTGTTCTCATGCACCGCCGTTGCCGCCCCTGTTGCTTGCACCACAAGCTTCAGGCTCGGGTGTTGCACACGTTGCCGCAGCAATGACAAGACCTGGTTGGCCTGCGCGACATCACCCATCGTCCAGAACAGGATCGACAGGTGGGGAATGCCCCACTGGACAAGCTGCAGCTCGTCGAGATCGTCGGGGTTAAACCGGCTGAGGATCTCGTCGGCTTGCACCGTATATCCTTGCCACAGCAGAGCGCGCGACAAAAGCTCAGCTTCCCGCACACCACCGCCGCGCTCGAACGCCGCGCGCGCGAGCCGTTCACCGAGCGGAAGGTTCGACAGAAACATCGCGTCCTTAGCCGCGGTGACGAGCAGCTCGTTATCGACCGGTTGGTCACTATCGACGCATAGCTGCGCCAGCCGGATGCGGCCAGCGGCCGAGTCGAGGTCGCGGTCGCGCAGAACCTGGACGAGGCGGCCCCGCAGCTTGCGCGCCGACGCTGTCCCGAGGCGGCGGCGAACGACATCACCGAAGAGTGGATGGCTGAATCGCGCATTGACATGGGGGCCGTCGTGAACGATCCGGATCAAACCGTGTATCTCAGCCGCATCGACTGCGTCCTCACCGGCCAGTTCACAGAGCATGTCGACGTCGAGCGGTTCGCACAGCGCCAGCAGCCTCAATGCGTTCACGACATCGGCGCCCGCACGATCGAGACGATCTTGCAGCAGTGCAGCCAACCCGGATGGAACAACGGTGGGCCCACGCAGCTGCCACACCCCGTTGACTTCGGTTAGGGTTCCGGCCTCGAGTGCGCCCTCGACCAGGTGCCGTAAAAATAGCGGGTTGCCGCCCGACGATTCCCACATGACATCGGCGCTCAGGCCCTCGAGCGTCCCGCCAAGAACCCGTTCGACGAGCGCAATCGTTTGCTGTTTCGTGAACGGCTGAAGCTCGAAGCGTTGCAGGTAGCCGTCCTTCCACAAGGAAGTGACGGCGTGGGGGACCGGCTCGCCGCTGCGGACCGTGGCCAGAATGTGTCCGGCCCGCTCCACCGCAATCTGGTGTAGCAACGTGGCGGTGGTCCAGCAAATGCGCATCGTCAATGCCGACGACCGTACTTTCATCGGCCAGAATCGATTCGCGCGCCGAGGCGATCAGCGCAACCGGGTCGCGGGAAGCTGACGGGCTTACCCAATGTGCGAAAGCGCCGAGCGGGATGCTCCGCGAGGACTCGGTGCACGCGGCCCAGCGCACCTTGGAACGTGGGGACGCGATGACGTTGCGGGCCAACGTTGTCTTACCGACACCTGCAGCGCCAACCAAAACCACGCCGCAGCTCTCGGTGCCCCCCAATGCCGATCGAATGGCTTCCTGCTCTACTGGGCGGTCGAGCAACTGCCAGCGGCGGCCCATGGAGTCAGAGTGTATGTCGTTGCATCGGTTAAGTGAGCCGTATCGGACAAGCGCGGCCAAGATCCGGTCAATGCATGCTGAGTGGTCGGGGTCATTTTGGCTTCAACCCGAGTGTTCGCGCGAGCTGGTCCAAAATGCTGCGAGTCTTTGTATCGTTGGCTTGTACGGCGATCCGGCGAGCTTGACTAACCGCTTGTTTCCAGAGCCCTATTAAACGCATCTCGGACATATAGCTGTGGAAAGTGTCGCCAATCTCGCTCAGCATTCCGGAATCAAACTCTTCGCTTAACAAATCTAATTGGACCAGCAAGGTTTCAATGTGAACTTGCGTAAGCACTAGCCGGTCGTCAGATTCCGTAAGTAACGACTGGTAAGCTTCCTGTCTCGAATCGAAGGCATTGTTTAGCTCACGCTTAGCGTCGTCTTTTCGGTCGACCATTTGATACACCTTGCCCAAATTCCGACGGATATAACCGTTCCACAGGTGCCATACCCCGTTCTTTTCGACGGTCTTAACATTGTTCAACTGACGGAGCCCTTCGTTGAACGCTTGCTCGGCAGCGACGAGGTAGTTGTCGCGGCTTGTACCCCGCGAGATTTCCGCCATATGGTAATTGGTCAGGCCAAAGAAGTCATTCCTTACCAGTTCTAGCCATGCCATAAAGTCGCTGTTGCCGCAATCCGGAAGTCGTTGTGCGAGTGTCTGCCGTATTTGTCCGAGTTCTCCTATCCGCCACTGGCGTTGCTCCCGTGCCGTGTAATCGTAGAAATGGCAAGCGGCGGAAACGATTCGCCGTGCACTCAGTAGCGCGGGCGTGTCGGAAAATTTACGAGCCGCCTTATTGACATCCGCCAAGTGTGACAGCTCCCCGTGGTAATATGCTGGCTGTATGCTATGAAGCAGTACCCGCGCAAGAAAAGTCGGCCGCGGTTGCTCTTTTCCTTCAATTTGTCGGTCCATCCAGTTGCGCCATTCGCTCCATTTCGCGAGTATTGCCAGCGAAGGTGTAGCATCGTGTGTGGTGAAGTGCGCGCAGAAATTGTCAACTATTTTTTGCGCGGTGTCTTCCCAATTCGTGAACTCGATAGTTTCGGACCAACTACCCAGGATATCGGAGGGGAGATCGCGGCGATCAATGTCGATCAGATAGACGTATAAATCTTCCGGCCTGAACCTGAACCAGGCGACTAGATATCCCCATTCGAACATCAAATTCGGGCGAATGTCAGTTTTTTGTGTCGTGGCGATACTAGGCCCGGTAAATGATTGGGCCAAAACTATTGCTGATGTAGTCTCTCGGATCTGCGCCAAGATTTGGTGGCCAACGTACAAATCGGTGTAGCGACCCGTGTCGGTGGTACCTCCGACTCTCGGCGAAAAGCCTCGCTGCTTAAGGCGTTCCGCAACTGCTGTGGCGAGGGGCAGATTTCCGCCCCACGCAATGAATACGGCTTCGTTGTTCATCTGTGCCTCGGTGGTCGGCTGCCGGGGTGGGCCCGCGAACTCGATCAGTGATGGAAGCCGGGTGCATGGGTCCTCGTGGTGGGGCGCAGAGCCCTCCGCGACATGTCACCGTTCAGTATGACGGCAGCTCGCCGTTACGTTGGTGGTTGTCCGGGATTGGCTCAGGGTCGGGCAATCTGACAGCGAATCGAAGTCCTAATTGGGCAACTGTGTAATATCAGTTGGTTCCACAGCGGCCACGTTGTTCATCTCGTGCCGAAACTGGCTTGATGCCTTGTACACCCGCAGCTTCAGGCGATTGATGCTTCCGAGTGGACGGTGAACGTCCAACGCCCGCCATGAGTTGAAGGACAGTACGTCGTCGCCGAATTCCCGACGGGCGTCACTGTACGGGTCCTGACGTGGGAAGGTGATCGTCGCAACGCGGCGGTGCGGGGATGCGGTTTCGGACCACGGCACGGTCGCATTCTCGATCGGCATGGCGTCCGTATCGGTACACAGTTGTACGCGCAATTCGTACTCGGCGGTGTTTGTTTTGAAGAACTCCCTGACCCCGTCGGTTTGTGCGTTCTGGCCGGCGGCAGCGTCGATTTCCTTGGCTTGCAACTGTTTCACCGAATCTGACGACGGCACCAACTCCAGCTTGGCGACGTACTCGCCGTAGCGCAGCGGAGCGGACGAATAGAACGTCTCGCCGAGGATGGGTCTGTTGGGTGTGACGAACAACGCGACAGTGGTGGGTAACGGCACGTGGAGCCGATCGGCCCAGACGGCCAGATCGATGAAGCGTGCGAGTATGGGATCCGGTACCCGCGCAAGCAACCAGGCCAGTGGCATTCCCTTCTTGTAGTACTCATGAGCGTCGGCGAAGGGGAATTCCCGGTGGGTGACGAGCAGGAAATCCTGTGTGCTGGCTTGATCCCCCGGCAGGGCCCGCTTGCCCTCCCCGCCCAAGACCTTGATGCCGAGGCCACGGACACCGCGCAGCTGATCACTGCGAATCGCCCCTGCCGTGCTGGAGAGCCGGGCAATCACGTCGTACGTCGCCCCATTTTGGAAGAGGCCCTGCTCCAAGGCCTTGTCCTGGAGATCGACGGTCAGTTTGCCTTGGAGGATGCCGTGACTTTTGGCGTGCGCGTCACGGATCGCATGCTTGTTTCTCTTGTAGGCCCACTCGTTGTTCTTGTGGAGCACGTCGATGATCTTGGTGATCACCTCATCCTCGTCGGGCGGTCGCCGCTCAAGGTTCTCGCGCCATTTAACGTAAGTGGGTGTGGCCGGGGCATCGTCCAGAGTTTGGCCATTGACCGCCGCCCATGGAGTGAACGGGTTCTTGACCCCGCGCAGGGCCGGCTCGAGCGATTTGAAGTGGCGTAACAGCACCGTGCGCATCGAGTTTTGGTTGATCCAATCCATGCCGGCCGGTGTGTAAATGTCAGTGTTGAAGTCGCAAGTGAAAAACCGATCGCTCTCCAGCCGTCGGGATGCCATCAGAATGAATACGCGAAAGGCGGTGTCGCTGAACCCGAATCCGGGCGGTTTGGGTTCGGCATGTAGCCCGACCATCAGGTCCACGTGCTCCACGTCGTGGTATATCTTCTGCAGCTCCTCGGCCACAACCGTGTCGCCGGTTAACTCCTCGAACGTGGACGCCGGCTTGAGGCGAAGCAACCGGCGAAACTGGTTGTAGCGGGGAATACCCCGTTCGCGGTCCCGCAGGATGTCGATCGCGGCGAGGTCGATGTGCTCGCCGTTGGCATGCTTGAAGTCTCGCAGGGTGTTGGGAAAGTTGTGCAGCGTGACGGCACCGGGATGAGCCCGGCCGAAACTGTAGAAGATGTTTTGCATCTCGAAGTCGCGCAGCGCCTGGCGGACCTTGCCGTGTTCTTTACCGGGGAGCTTGCCCATGGTCAGCTCCGATAGTTTCCGCTCGCCGACTTTTTCGCCGTCCGTTAGCCGATAGAAGGTGAAGTCGTCCGGAAGCAACGAGTGCATCCGGTAGACGGCAATGAACTCCTCGGTGAGGGAGTACGGAACTCCGTAATGCTTGGTGGGCGATCCCGGTATGCCCTGCAAGATTTCACTGGTGGTGACCCGGCCGAACCACCGCTTGAACCGCTCCCCGAACAAACCAGACCAGTTCGCGCGCATTGCGAAGACGGTCGTGGGGTGAGCGATGATGGCAGGTGTCCATTCGAGGGTGTGGATCTTGGCCATCAACGCGGCATTGACCAGGCGTGCCTTGTGATACAGGTCGTCGGGGGACATGTCCGGATATTCGGCGGTCAGCCGCTCACATATTGCGTTGTGTTCTCGCATGAACAGCGAGTGCAGGATGGCCAGACCCACCCAGAAATTTCCGTCCGGGCCGTCATATGCGAGCCGTGAATCAACCTTCTCGCGACGTGCCAGCCCCTGCTCGTCGATGTCGAGCATGCCCGTGCCGGGCTTGCGCAGCGCGTCGGCATATTCTCTTGTACTTCCATAAATTTGAGAGCCATCCCACCAATGCGGTTGTTCGTTCACAAAAGTAGGCGGACCGCATGTGTCTTGGCTGGGGTCGGGTGCGGTTCGGTTGATTGACATCTTTCCGTCAGGCTGTCCTCCCGATTCTTTGCCCCAATCGTCTGTCTTGGCGAGTGGGATCTCCCAAGGCTTCGACTTGTCGACGGCATGGCTGACCCAGTCATGCACTTCGAACTGGATCCACGCGGCCGCGAGCAGGTTCAGCGTGGTCGCCGGCTGAAAGTCCTTTCGCCCGAGAAGCTCCCGGCTAATTCGGCGAGGGTCCGGTTCCAGCCTTGGATCTCTAGGCACGGCATACGTGAGCGGGACGTTGCGGCCGAATCTACTTTTCACCGACCCCATGAGGGGGTCATTGAGGTCGTTATAGGTCCCGTTCAGGGTACGAGCGACAACGCGTCGATCTATGTATGGGTCATCGCCGTCCGGCCTGTCGTCCTTCCCACGGCCAGTGCCGTAGAGATTGTGTGCGCGTAGCTGCTCGCGAAGTGCGACCAAAACGGCTAACCCCAGGGGTAAAGGTAACCGCCACCATCCGATCCATCGATCAAGCCTCTCGGCGATCCAGAGCAGGAGCCGCGGTATTCTTCCCGTCACGACGGTTCCTTTCCGTCGACGTCGACGGCTCCTGCCAGAATCAACGAAGCAGTTACCGTTCTAACAAGCCGACTCCTAGCAGATATGTCGCTCTTCAAGCGACGATTTCGGACATTAGCAATGCCGATCCGATGGCGCGGGAAATTTGCGCGCTGTTACATAACGAAACGGCAGGTCGCTCGGCAGCGGTCTCGGGCGCTTATGCATATCAGCTCGAGTCTGGCTGCAAGACGTCCAGCCCGCGTACCGCCTCACCCTGGTGGTGACTGCACGGGTGCGCAATTTCCGGCAACTCCGCGGCTTCGGAGATCCCGACACGCTGATATAGCCGTGCGAGAGGTTTCGGCGCCCACCAGTTCAATGGGCCCAGTACCCGCATGAATGCCGGCACCAGCAGCATCCGAACCAGCGTGGCGTCCATGAGGACCGCCAACGTCACTCCGGCACCGAAGATGCACATGATCGACACCTTCGCGGCCATCAGCGAAGCGAAGGTGACTGCCATCAGCACCGCCGCGGCCGTCACCACGCGGCCAGTGCGGGCCAGGCCCAACGCGACGCATTCGGTGTTGTCGACGCGGGTCTTTCGTGATGTCAGCCAGAACTCGCGGATCCGCGAGATTAAGAACACCTCGTAGTCCATCGACAGTCCGAAAGCAAGGCAGAACAACAGCACAGGGACACTCGTTACCAGTGTGCCGGTGGCCGTCGTGCCGAGGCCGCCAAGGTGGCCCTGCTGGAAGATCCATACCAACGCGCCAAATGCGGCGGTCAACGACAACATGTTGAGCAGCAACGCCTTTAGTGGTAGGACAACACTTCCGGTCAGCAAGAACAGCAGCACGAAGGTGATCGCCGCCATCACCGACAGCACCAGCGGTAGCCGTGATGTGACCGCTTTCGAGCTGTCGCGGTTGATCTGCGCCCAGCCTGTCAATTGGACGGTCGCGCCATGGGGAGTTGCCACAGCATGCAGCCGATCCAGTTGAGTCTCCGACGCCTGCGAGTACAGCGGCGCGACGGAGTTCACGGTGAGGTAGGCGCTGCCGGCTTTCCATCCGGCTGGCGCCGAGGGCGGCCCGACCAAGGCGCCGCTGGCATATGTGCCGACAGGTGACGACACCGAGGACACATCCGGCATCCGTGACAGCTCCGCGGTGTACCGGCTGAGTTCGCCGGCTGTCATTCCGGCCGCATCGGGTAGCACGACGATCACATCAGTCAAAGAGTTGACTGCGAAATCGGAACGGAGTTCGTCACCGACCTCGCGCGCGGAGGCGGAGCCGGGCAGCACCCGATCGTCGGGGTAACCCCACTTGACTCCAATGAACGGCGCGCCCAGTACCAGCAACATTGCGACGACCGCCGTGCTGACCGAAAACGCCAGCTGCATAGTGGCTTTCGTCCAGCCATACCAGAACGTCTCCTGGATCGCCCGTTGCGCCGGCTGGGGCCGGGCCAACATTCGGCGGATCCCACGGCTTAGGTCCAGGGAATCAAGCCGGTCGCCGAGCAGGACGAGCACCGCAGGAGTCACGGTCACCACGCAACGGCCGCCAAAGCGACCACGGCGATACCCGCGTACGCGAACGATTTCAAAAAGTACATCGGGAACAACGCCATCGCGATCATGGACAGCGCGACCGTGGTCGCCGAGAACAGCACCGTCCGGCCAGCGGTCGCCATAGTACGAACCAATGCCTCGTCACGTCCTGCGCCGTCGGCCAACTCGTCGCGGAACCGGCTGACGATCAGCAGCGTGTAGTCGATGGCTAGCGCGAGTCCCATCGCCAGGATCAGGTTGAGCGCGAACACCGAGACGTCGGTGGCGAACGTGATCGTGCGCGTCACCGCCATCGAGCCCAGGATCGCGAAAACCCCGATCAGCAATGGCAGCGCCGCTGCTAAGAGCCCGCCGAAAACCCACACCAGCACAACAGAACTCAGGGGGAAGGCGATGGCTTCCATGACCAGCAAGTCTTTTCTCGTTTGTGCGATGATTTGGACGTAGGCGCTCACCTCGCCGCCTGCTTTGACTGTGACGCCGTTGAAGTGGGGCAGTCGGTCGAGCAGTTGCATCGCGTGCTGTTGCGCACCTGTCTCACCACCGGTGATGCCGGCGACGATCAGTCCGGTCTTGCCGTCCTCGCTGACCAGCGATCGTGCGGCCCCCGGGGGTGCTGTCCACGCGGATTTCACGTCGGTCACGTACGGCGAGCTCTTCAACAGCGCGACCAGTTCGTCACTCGCAGCACGTGCCGGCTCGCTGTGCGCGCCGGCAGGAGACGTCACAGCCAGGACCAGCTGCATGTCGCCCATAGCGAACTTGTCAGCCAGCAGCTGCGACGCGTGCGAGGACTGCGACGTGGGGTCGCGAAAACCGCCGGTGGACAGGTTCTTGCTGACCGGAATGCCGAAGACAGCCGCACCGACCATGATCAGCAGTGCGGCGGCGATCAGTCGCCGCGGGGCGGTGATGGCCGATCTGGCGATTTTCTGCAGCACGACAGCATCTTTCGATTAGACGGGGAGCTTCTCGGCAAGTTCTTGGAACAACCGCTCGGGTGTGGGATGGCCAGGCTCGCGGCTTATCTCCGTCACCGCTGGGCGGTGCGGCTCAAGCACCGGCGCCCTGACAGCGGCCGCAGGAGCTATGAGTCCGAATTTGACCCGAAGATCTTCGGGCATGGCGGGCGCTTCAAAGTCATGACCGAGCGCCATCCGGACCACCTCGGCGGGTGCCACCTGCCCGGACCGGGAGCAGAAAATCGTCTTCACGTACGCGGTCGCGACAATGCTGTTGGGGGACTGGCGGCTACGGAATGTTTGCCGCAGGTAGAACCAGCGGTGGTTCCAAGAAAGCACCTGCGTTGCGATCTCGAACTTCTGAAATGGTTTGAGCGGACGATGGAAGTCGACCTGCGCCGTCGCCACGGGAACGATCCATCGGCGACGTAGTGCTGCAGTCATCAGTCCCATGCGGGCGAGGTAGTCGAGCCGCGCGAAGTCCATCAGCATCAGGTAGCGGCTGTTGTTCATGTGCCCGAATAGATCGAGATCCCCGAGCATTACGCGCCAGCGCGTCACAGTCTCGGCTTGCGGATTATCGGCGCTGGGCCGTGTGGCGGGATCCCCCGTTCTCTTCCACGTCGCGGCGGTCAGCACCTTGAGCAGGCGGATAGACGGCTTCATGCGGCTTCCTCATGGTTTGGTCGAGCCGAACCGCCCCCTCTACGGTTCGGTCGACTCGGCTTGGTTACGGGCATGGACGCAAGTTACGAATGGACGGCTCGACATGACACGCGTAGACCACTACCTGTGTTGCGCGATCGCGCCGTACTCGAAGCGAGGCAATCCTCCATGAGCCAACCTTGTCAGCTGCATGAGGGTGTTACAGAGCCGACCAAATCCGTTGTGTAGCTGTGAGACTCGTCTTTCAATGCGGAGGTACGCCGAGTTCTGCTTGGGCCGAAACGGGCGGCCTGCCCGAAGCTGCGTACGCAAGCACATCGGGGGAGTTACTCAGATCTGTTTATGGGTGCCGCACTGGACCGCCCAGCGTTACCCTAAAGGCCAGCTCAGGGATGGTTTCTACGTACGATTGTGGCGGGTTCACAACTTGGTGGTACGGCGGTGCCTGCGTAGATACCCGGCATAAAGACGGGTAGTCGCTACTCACGCTTTTTGCTGACGGCGGACCGTACGTTCCTGTCGTACGCAGATCGGTTCAACCGGTCACAAGGCCAAACGGCAAGGAGGAACCCTGAGATGTCCAAATCACCCACGGCAGCCCCGCTACCACTAGACGACGAGATCGAGCCCACGCCCCATGCGGAAGTAGTCCTGGAGACGCCGTCCGCGCTCGCTGGGGTTGAGGCGAAGCCAGCACCAACGCTCATCACCGAACAAGAGGTGGTCTTCGGCACCGCAGCCGCCGTGCGGCCACCATCGACTCGGTGGTGGACCCGGGCGGCTCGTGTTTTCGTGTCCACGCGCGCGTCCGTGGCAACGGAGGCAGATTCACGGCCGAAGCAGCGGCATTACCCCCCGCGCTTGGATTTCATGGAAGACTCGCGCATGGCACGCGAAATGTATCGAGGCTTCTGAAGGGACCTGCATTCACCCGCGGGTTATTTGCGGGATTGCTCACGAGCGGCGGAGCCATGAACTCCAATGAAGAGGTGGGCTTCGTGGGCTCAGCGCGGTATGACTACATCGTTGTCGGCTCGGGCGCCGGCCGGTGGCCCGCTGGCTGCCAGGCTGGCCGAGCGCGGAATGAGCGTGCTGCTCCTCGAGGCAGGCGTGGAAGGCGCATCCGAACCGGACAGCGACGAGTACGCCGTGCCCGCGTTCAACGGTCTCGCGACGGAGGATCCCGGCACCAGCTGGCAGTTCTTCGTACGCCACGATGCGAAACTCGAGCAGCAGAAACGGGACAACAAATATGTCCCGGCCCGGGACGGGGTCTTCTACCCGCGCGCTGCAACGCTGGGCGGCTGCACCGCGCACAACGCCATGATCACCGTGTACCCGCACGTCGAGGACTGGAAGCGAATCGCCAAGCTGACCCGCGACGGGTCTTGGGCCCCAAGGAAGATGCGGGCCTACTTCGAGCGGCTTGAGGACTTCAGATACGGCGGTCGGTTGCGCCCCCGGCCGTGCAACCCGGTGTTGGCTGCCTTGGCTACCCACCGGCCCGGCGGCTGCCGAGCCGTTCATCGTCTTACGGCTGCTGTGCCCGGCCCATCACCGCTTCCCCAAAGGGCCGCTCCGACACCATTTTCCAGTCACGCGGCCGCACGGTCAGTGACTCGCGCTACGTCGGTGCCTGCGTAGATAAGCAGCAGAAGTCAGATAGACAGGTAGCCACTACGCGTGTGCCGTCCTGGCGACCGACCGTACGTTCCTCTCGTACGGAGATCGGGTCAACCGGTCGAAACGCCAAACAGAGGGAGGAACCTGAGATGTCCCAGTTGCCGACTGCAACGCCGCTGCCACTTGACGACGACATCGAGCCCACACCGCACGCGGAAGTGGTCCTCGAGACGCCGGCCCGGCTAGCTGACGTTGAGGCGAAGCAAGCCGCGACGCTCATCACCGAACAAGAGGTCCTCCTCGGCACCGCAGCCGCCCTGGCACCGCCATCGACTCGCTGGTGGATGCGAGCGGCTCGTGTATTCGCCGCGCCAGCACGCTTCGCGGCGACAGCATCGGATTCGCGTCCGAAGCGCCGGCATTACCCGCCGCGCTTGGACTTCATCGAAGACTCGCGCATGGCGCGCGAAATGTATCGAGGGTTCTGAAGTTGATGTAGCAGGGGAAGGCCGCCGCAGCGGCGCGCTGGGCCGATTCTTCGACCAGCGGGCGTACTTGCCGAAAGAGCAACTCCCCGAAGTCGTTTGGATCGAAGGCAAGTAAGGCGTGATGCCGTTGCCCTTGGAGAGGAGCAGCCATGAACACCGCAGGTGGGGCGGTGGTTGCCCGGATTGACCACGGCGCTGTCGGACGCGCTGTAGATGATCGGGCGACGGTTCGGGGACATGGTCGGACTGGGGCCCTGGTAGCTAGTGGTGCCGATGTGGCCGCGGCTCACCAGGGAAGGCCGGCCATTTTCGCCCGGCGCGGCTCGGGGATGGCTGCGGAGACCGTGCAAGGTGATGCGAGCGTCGCTGGCCGGCTTGCCTGGCTCGCGGCCCGGCTGACTGTCCGCCCAACGTTGGCGGTTGGTAGCTACCTGGCGAACGCGCCATGGCCATGGGGCCTTATCGACGTCGCCGTCGGCGCTGTGGCACCTGCACCGGGTTGTATTCGCGACACGATTCGGTTGCCGCGGTGCAGCGCCCGGTTGGTCCGTGCGGCAGGTGTGCTGCCTGCCGACGGGACCCGCCGTGTCGTGTTGTACATGCACGGCGGCGCCTTTGTGGCCTGTGGCGCCAACACGCATGACCGGCTGGTCACCAAGTTGTCGACCTATGCCGATAGCCCGGTGCTGCTGGTGAACTATCGGCTGCTCCCTAAGCATTCGATCGGTGCGGCCGTCGATGATTGCTATGACGCATACCGGTGGCTGCTGGGCCGGGGTTACCGGTCGGAGCAGATCGTATTGGCCGGTGATTCCGCCGGAGGTTATCTGTCATTGGCGCTGGCCCAGCGGCTGCTCGGCGAAGGAGAGAAACCTGCGGCCATCGTCGCCATGTCACCGCTGATGCAGCTCGCCAAGTCGCCCAAGCAAGCACATTCCAATATCCGCAGAGATGCGCTGTTCTGCGCCAAGACTTTTGACGCATTAACCGACTGGATCACCAGGGCAGCTCAACGCAACGGGCGCCGCGAGGAGATTTACGAGCCGCTCGACCACATCAGACCCGGTCTGCCCCCAACGTTGATCCATGTGTCCGGTTGCGAGGTCTTGCTACATGATGCTCGGCTGGCCGCGCGGCGGTTGGCCGCGGCCGGCGTAGCGGTTGAGCTGCGGGTGTGGCCCGGCCAGATGCACGTGTTTCAGATCGCGGCGATGGTGCCGGAAGCCGACCGGTCGTTGCGCCAGATCGGCAACTACATCCGCGCGGCAACCGACCAACACGCTGCGCCCCCGCGCGTCGTGGGATATGACCGTCCCAGCCTCTCATCCGCTAGTCATCCCATGAACCAGACGGCAATGGTCCTCCTTCGAGGGCATGATGGCGACCCGTTTGGGCTTGGCGGTCTCGGTGAGCCGGAAGTCCATCTCGTAACCCCTGGTTCGGAATCAATCCCGCCCCTTATCCAACAGGCTATTCACAAGGTCATTCACTGGATCTTCTAGGCAGCCGACTGATCCGAGGAGGCTGTCCTGCTCTGATCGCGTACATCGGGTGAAGTGGTGGAAGTCGTTGCCGGGCGTTTGAACGCAAGTGCCATTTTCGCCAGCCCACATACAGGGCGGTGTCGTGGGATCGGCGAGGGATGTGCCCGGAGCAACCGAGATGCCCACCCCGGCGAGCAAGGCGCCCAACATAAGTCGCTTGTTCATGAGAGAAGACATGTTTTTCCGTTCAAAGTGTGGGGACCAAGCCCGGCCGCAGACCGCTGCCAACCGGTCGGGCATCTGCGGCCGGGCTTGGCGAATCAGGCCGCTACGGCAGCAGCGGCATGTGCATCGGCACCATTAGTGGTGCACTCGGCGGAACGGCGTGCACCGGAACCGGAGCAGACACCGCCGCGCCACCAGTCTCGACCCCGTTGATGATGGGGTCGTTGCTGGTGTTGACGATGCTCGCACCGGCAGGCCCAGTGGTGTCCACCGCGTGACTGTTGAAGATGTAGTCGGTGGGCGTGCCCGTGACTACCGCCTGGCTACCGGGGTTCTCGGCGAGCGCAGAGCTGTTGGTGGCGTAGCTAACCGACGCACCAGCATCGTAGGCGTTGCCGTTGCCGCCGTTGACGCTGATGACATTGGCTGACCCGGTGTTGAGCGCCGTGGTGGAGCTACTGCCAGCGTCGGCTGTAGCGGCTGAGCCATTGTTGCCGTTTACCGTGTCGAATATCACCGGAACCTTGCTATCTCCGCCGTTGACGATCTCGGCGAGGCCACCGTTGCTGGCAGTCGCGCTGTCAAAGGAGACCGGCTGGTTGGTGTTGCCGAAGGCAGTCGCGTTCCCGATTATCGCAACGCTGTGGTTGGTACCGAGGCCGTTGTGATAGCCCGGAGTGCTGTTGACACCGCTGGCGTTGGCGGTATCACCGGTCATGTCGCTGGTGCCGCCGTTGGCGATGATTGCCAAACCACCGTTGCTAGCCTTGGCGGCGTCCAGCGTTGTGTTACCGGAGTTTTCACCAGCCACCGCCGCAACGGTCGTCTGACCGTTACTGCCCGCTGTGGCACTCGCAGAGTCGAAAGTGACCTTGCCGGTCCCAATATTGTCGACGGCTGCCGCGGTCGGCGTACTGCTGGTGCCGCTGTCGGCGCTGGCCTTATCGAATGCGGCGGTGCCGGTGCTGGTGTTGACGACTCCGGCAGTGGCACCAGGACCGTTGGCTGTAGCGGCATCGTTGGTGGTGACACCGCCAACTGTGTTACCCGTCACTTGGGCATTGCCGCCATTCGTTGCGGTAGCAGTGCTGTTTTGGGCGTTCGTTATTGTCGCGTTGCTTACCGGCTGGCTGGTGTTGCTGTTGCTGGCGTAGGCGACGTCGTTGGTGTCGCCGACGTTGTCTTTCGCATTGACTGTGGTGCCGTCTGCGGCGGGACCGCTGTAGACCGCGAGGTCATTGTTGGTGCCCGATACGGCGGGGTTGTCCCCAGTCGGGAACGTGTTGATGACCGTGTGACCGTCGTACGAGACTTCGATGTCGGCCCAGGCGGTGCCTGCTGCGGCGATCGGGATCGCCGCGCCGGCCAGGAACGTACCTACGGCCATGACGCGACGACGGCGTGATTTGTTGCTCATTGCTGATTCCTTACTCGTTCGTTGGGTTCTGGCGTGGGCGGTGGCCCACAGTTGACGTTGCAGTGGTGCACCCCCTTTCGCGGTTGTGGTCATTTGTGCGGTCAGGCCCAGCTGGATCCGACTGCGGAGTCGGTGTCGAACATGTTGGCACCGGCGGTTTGCACCTTGGAACCATGAGCGTCGGCCTGCTGGTAGATAACCTGGAAGTTGCGGCCCAACTCGGTGATGAATTGCTGACAGGCCGTCGACCCGGCGCCACCCCAAAAGTCCCCGGCCGCAAGCACATCGCACACGATGGCCTGATGCTCGGCCTCCATCGCCAAAGCCTGGGCCCGGATCAGCGCGCCATGGGCATCCACGTCGCCGAACTGATAGTTAATCGTCATCACTGTCTCCTAACGTGAAAAGTGTTTACGCAGCTACGTTGTTCAGCTGCTCAGGATCTGCTGGGAAGCCTGCTCTTGGGCCTCGTAGTTGGTGGCGTCGCGGATCAGCCCGTCGCGCACCCCGCCCAGCATGTTCACGATGTTGCGAAACGCCTGATTCATCTGGCCCATGGTGTCGTAGGAGCTCAGCTGGGCGATGCCGCTCCAGCCGGCACCGGCGATGTTTTGCGAGGACGCCCACATCTGGCGCGCCTCGTCCTCCACGGTTTGGGCGTGCACGTCGAAACGGCCTGCCATCGCCCGCATTTGATCTGGATCGGTCATAAAACGCGTAGTCATGTGAATGTCTCCCTAATTGCGCTCATCGGAAAACCGGAAAACTGGGATCGCTGCGTACCCGAAACGAAACGAATGGCGCTCCTTCCCGTCACACCTCAGCCAGTTCGTCAAC
>NZ_CAXUCH010000078.1:0-18575 GCF_964249325.1 uncultured Mycobacterium sp.
GAGCGGGTCCACCAGCGAAAGCCCACTCCCTGCACCCGCCCCCGGACCAAGGCGGTAAGCCGAACGTCAGACTCCGCCATTGGCCACCGTGAAGTTGACTTGGGCTCCCGACTTGAGTGTGCGGCCCACCGTGCACACCTGGTCGATGGCGCGGTTGACGACGGCGCGCAGGCGCTCTGCTTCGGCGTCGGTCAAACCGGACAGGTCGACCTCGAGGCTCTCCTCCAGCAGCGGATAGCGCTCCTGCTCGCGATCGGCCACGCCGGACACCCGGACCACCGCCTTGTAGTCGTCGCCGAGACGACGGGCCAGCGGCTGGTCGCTGGCCATTCCACTGCACGCAGCGAGGGCGATCTTGAGCAGTTCGCCGGGCGTGAAGACGCCGTCGACATCCTCGGAGCCGACCAAAACCTGCGCGCCTCGCGAGCTGTACCCGGTGTAGCGGCGGACCCCGGTGCGCTCCACCCACAGTTGCGTCATGGGTTCTTTCTTACCGTGCCGTCAGTGCGTCGAGATCGTCGGTAGCGCTCAACAGAGCAGCGGGGCAACGTCGACTTCGCCCAAGCACCCGGCGGGCATACTGCGTTCCATGGCCACCGTGGTCGCCTTCCACGCGCACCCGGACGACGAGGTGATTCTCACCGGGGGCACGCTCGCGCGTGCGGCGGCAGCCGGGCATCGCGTGGTTCTCGTCACGGCCACCGACGGGCGGATGAACAATGAGGAAGACAATCTCCGGGTGGACGAATTGCATTCGAGCGCAAGCATTCTCGGAGTGCAGCGGGTCGAGTGCCTTGGTTACGCCGACAGCGGCTACGGCCAGCTCTTCTGCCCCGATCCGCCCGGACGGGTAAGGTTCGCCCGAGCCGACGTCGATGAGGCGGGGCAGCGGCTCGCCGAAATACTTCGCGCAGAAGCCGCCGATCTGCTGATCAGCTACCAGCGCAACGGTGGCTACGGCCACCGTGATCATGTGCAGGTGCATCACGTCGGCAAGCGCGCCGTCGAACTTGCAGCGACCCCGCGGGTGCTCGAGGCGACGATGCCGCGCGAGTTACTTGTGCGGATCGGACATCTCGCTCGTCTGCTGCGACTGCCGGCACCGTACGAGCCGGACATCGCCCGAACCGCGTACGCGCCGCGGGCAACCATCACCCACCGGATCGACGTCTTTCGTTTTGCGCGCCAGAAGCGAGACGCGTTCGCCGCCCACCGCTCGCAAATCGGCACCTCCGG
The DNA here is from genome assembly GCF_964249325.1 of uncultured Mycobacterium sp. NCBI lineage: Bacteria > Bacillati > Actinomycetota > Actinomycetes > Mycobacteriales > Mycobacteriaceae > Mycobacterium > uncultured Mycobacterium sp. Next base: position 1,237 of record NZ_CAXUCH010000078.1, read on the forward strand.
TCTAGCTGCGCGCGCGTTCGGGCTGTTGCAGCGACTGCCACCCCAAGCGTTCGGCCTGCTATTCCCCCGCGAGTGGTTCGTCGATCCGGCGTTACCCGCGGGGACCGCGCGACGCGACATCTTCGATTGAGTCACCGCCCACCATCGGGTGTGCGTCCTGGGCGGTGCCGCTCGGCGTGTCGTCGCCCCCGGCGCACACTCAACGCCCCAAGCGCACACTCGAAGCCCGCGGGCGCGGCTGGCACTTGGGGCAATAGAAAGACGAGCGGTTCATGAACTTCTCGCGGCGGATCACCGCGCCGCAGCGTCGGCAGTTCTTCCCTTCGCGGCCGTAGGCGTCCAGCGACCGGTCGAAGTAACCGGATTCGCCGTTGACGTTGACGTACAACGAATCGAACGAGGTGCCGCCTTGCGCCAGCGCGTCGCGCATCACCTGGGCGGCCGCTTCGAGCACCGCCGCCAGCGCTCGACGCGGCAGCGTAGCGGCCACACGTGAGCCGTGCACCTTTGCCCGCCACAGTGCTTCGTCGGCGTAGATGTTGCCGATCCCCGACACCACGGTCTGGTCGAGCAGCTGACGCTTGATCTCAGAATGCTTGCGCCGCAACACGTTAACCACCGCGTCTGCGTCGAATTCAGGATCCAACGGGTCGCGGGCCAGGTGCGCGACAGGAACGGGCACCGCGCTGCCGTCAACCGTTACCAGATCCGCCAGCAGCCAGCCGCCGAACGTGCGCTGGTCGACGAAGCTCAATACCGTCCCATCGTCGAGCACCGCCGCAATGCGCAGGTGCGCGGTATTCGGGACGGTACCCAGCAGCATTTGTCCGCTCATGCCGAGATGAACCACCAGGGCGGTGTCCGCCTCGTCCAATGTCAGCCACAAATACTTGCCGCGACGATCGGTGCCGGTGATGCGCGCGCCCAGCAGGCGCGCGCTCAGATCGGCCGGGCCGGCCTCGTGACGGCGTACGGCGCGGGGGTGGTGGACTCGGACCGCCGTGATGGTCTTTCCCACCACGTGGGCCTGCAAGCCGCGCCGCACCACCTCGACTTCGGGCAGTTCGGGCATCGAGATCAGGCGCTGTCGAGCGCGTTCCAGGCCGCGGCTGCTGCTTTTTGCTCCGCTTCCTTCTTGGACCGGCCCACCCCGGTACCGTATTCGGTGTCCATTACGACGACGACGGCGGTGAATTCCTTATCGTGGTCGGGGCCGGTGGAGGTCACCACGTATGACGGTGCGCCCAGGCCGCGCGCCGCGGTCAGTTCCTGCAGGCTGGTCTTCCAATCCAGTCCTGCGCCCAACGTGGGCGCGGCGTCCAGCAGCGGGCCGAACAACCGCAGAATCACTTCGCGCGCTGTGTCGATGCCGTGGTGCAGGTAGGTGGCACCCAGCAACGATTCCATGCCGTCGGCCAGGATGCTGGACTTGTCGGCTCCGCCGGTGTTGGCCTCACCGCGGCCCAGCAGCATGTGGACGCCGAGACCCTGATCGGTCAGCTTGCGCGCCACATCGGCTAACGCCTGGGTGTTGACGACGCTGGCGCGCAACTTGGCGAGGTCGCCCTCTGACCGGTCGGGGTGGCGATGGAACAGCTCATCGGTGATGGTCAGTCCCAGGACTGCGTCACCCAGAAACTCCAGGCGCTCGTTGGTGGGCAGACCGCCGTGCTCGTAGGCGTAGCTGCGATGCGTCAACGCCAAGGACAGCAATTCGTCGGGCAGGTCGACCCCCAGTGCATCGAGCAGCGGCTGGTGCGGCCGTGTCACCGGTCGCCCTCGGTTGCATCAAGCAGTCCAGATAGCTTGGCCCAGCGCGGGTCGATGAGGTCGTGGTGATGACCCGGCTCAGCGGTTGCCAACGGGATACCGCATTCCGGGCACAAGCCCGGGCAATCAGCCCGGCACACCGGCGAGAAGGGCAATTCCAAGCCGACCGCGTCGATGATGGACTGCTCCAAGTCGACGGTGTCGTCGACAACCCGTCCAACCTCGCCCTCATCGGTAGTCTCGTCGGTCAGGCTATCGGGGTACGCGAACAGTTCAGTCAGGTCGACCTGCAGTCGTCCGCTCACTGTCGTCAGGCAACGCGCACACTCGCCCGTCGTCGGCGCCGCCACGGTACCGGTGACCAGCACCCCTTCCGACACCGACTCGACCCGCAGATCCAGTTCCAGCGGCGCACCGCGCTGAATCGCGATCAGCTCCACCCCGATACGGGAAGGACTGTTGACCGTGTCATGCAGCGCGAACACCGCTCCGGGACGCCGGCCCAGCCGTGCGATGTTGACAATCAGCGGCGAGATCGGCGGTCGCTGTGCCATCGAGCTGTGCTGCCTCGCCATATCCCAATCCTACGGTCCCGGCAACCTGATGCCGCCGACCATAGGGCTAGCTCCTAGGGCCGGAGCTTAAGTGCCGGGCTCCTGCCCGATTGCCCTGCTACCGGGTGGCGTAGTCGTGCGTACCGGCGGCCGTCCGCAGTTGGTGACGACCACGGCTCACCGAGCGCAGGGTGCCGTTGAGGTAGTCCTCGAACTCGGCAAGCTTGCTGTCGACGTAGATATCGCACTCGCCGCGCAACCGGTCTGCCTCCGCGTGCGCCGCGTCGATCAGGCGGGTGGCCTCCGCGTGAGCCGCCTGCACCACTTCCGTTTGCGACACCAGCCGCTGCTGTTCCTTGATGCCTTCTTGCACGGCCTTTTCGTAGGAGATGTTGCCGCTCTCGACCAGCCGGTCGCATTCGGCCTTGGCGCGGCTGGTGCTGGCCTCGTACTCGCGTTTGGCCGAGGCCGCGATGCGGACAGCCTCTTCCCGGGCTTCGCTGACCATCCGCTCGCTGTGCTGGCGGGCCTCACCGACCATGCGGTCGGCCTGCGCCTTGGCCTCGGACAAGATGCGGTCCGCCTCGGCGCGCGCGTGGTTGAGCATCGAGTCCGACTCAGTGGTTGCCGAGGAAACCATCGCGTCGGCGTGCGCCTTGGCCTCCTGCAGCATCGAATCGCGCGCATCGAGCACATCTTGGGCGTCGTCGAGTTCGCCGGGGATCGCGTCCTTGATATCGTCGATCAGCTCCAACACGTCGCCGCGGGGCACCACACAGCCGGCGGTCATCGGCACACCGCGGGCCTCTTCGACAATCGCGCTAAGCTCGTCCAGCGCTTCAAACACTCGGTACACGGCAACACCCTCCCGGCATCGTTGTTGTTACCAGTGTGCCTGCTGTTGCACCTGTGACTGTGCTGCCGGGCCCGGTGTGTCGGACATTGGCCGCTCCGGAGCGGTGCCGCTCACTGCACACTCGGCGCCATTATGTCGGCCTGGCGGGATCAGCGGCAACGGCCCGGCGTCGGTGCACGCACAGGTGTATACCCCCAGAGGGTATCCGCAGGCGTGGGTAGCATGATGTCGGGCCCGAGCTGGTAAAGAGGAGGATCTGTTGGACAGAGTGCTGAATGCGGTCGGGCACGCCTTGGCGCTGGCGGGCTCGATGACCTGGGAGATCCTCTGGGCGCTGGTGCTGGGGTTCCTTCTGTCGGCGCTGGTGCAGGCGGTCGTGCGCCGTTCGACGATCGTGGCCCTGCTGGGAGACGACAGTCCCCGCACTCTGGCGGTGGCCACCGGGTTGGGTGCCGCATCATCGTCGTGTTCCTATGCCGCCGTAGCGTTGGCCCGGTCGCTGTTCCGCAAAGGCGCTGACTTCACCGCCGCAATGGCATTCGAAATCGGCTCTACCAATCTAGTGGCCGAATTGGGAATCATCTTGGCCTTGCTGATGGGTTGGCAGTTCACCGCGGCCGAATTCGTCGGCGGCCCACTGATGATCGTGATCTTGGCTGTGTTATTCCGGCTGTTCGTTCGCTCGCGACTCATCGACGCGGCGCGCCGACAGGCTGAGCGCGGAGTCGCCGGTGTCATGGAAGGCCATGCCGCGATGGACATGTCGGTTCAAGGTGAAGGCTCCTTTTGGCGGCGGCTCTTTTCGCCGCAGGGCTTTACCTCGGTTTCACATGTATTCGCCATGGAGTGGGCGGCGATCCTGCGCGACCTTGTGCTTGGGCTAATGATTGCCGGCGCCATCGCGGCCTGGGTGCCCGAATCAGTTTGGCAAACATTCTTTTTCACCCAGCATCCGATTTTGTCGGGCCTGTGGGGACCAATCGTGGGACCCGTTGTGGCCATCGCGTCGTTTGTCTGCTCGATCGGCAACGTGCCACTGGCCGCGGTGCTGTGGAACGGAGGCATAAGTTTCGGCGGTGTGGTCGCATTCATTTTCGCTGACCTGCTGATCCTGCCCATCCTCAACATCTACCGGAAGTACTACGGCACAGCGATGATGCTGACGCTGCTGGGTACCTTCTACGCATCGATGGTTGCCGCGGGCTATCTTGTCGAATTGCTTTTCAGCGCAGCGCATTTAGTTCCCAGCCACCGCAATGCAACGGTGATGCATGCTGGAATCTCGTGGAACTACACCACGTGGCTGAACATCGTGTTCGTCGTCATCGCCGCGATTCTGGTCGCCAGATTCGTGGCCACCGGCGGAGTGCCGATGCTTCGCATGATGGGCGGCTCCCCCGAAGCGGAGCACGACCACGGACAGCACAATCACTGCCACTAGCGCCCAGACCGACAGTAGGGCAGGTTTTTTCATGCGTTCGCCCGCTGACGTCGACGTCGGCGTCGACGGTGGCCGCTAGCCGTTGTACACGCGCAGCTTTTCGGCCAGGCGGCGGTTCACCGGTTCGGGAAGCAGGTCAGACACGTCGCCGCCGAGCATCGCAACTTCTTTAGCCAGCGACGATGACACGAACGAATACTGTGGCGTGGTCGCCACGAAGAACGTGTCGACACCGGCGATGTGTTTGTTCATCTGCGCCATCTGCAGCTCGTATTCGAAGTCGGTGCCGGTGCGCAGACCTTTGACGATGGCGGTCATGCCGCGGGCCCTGACGAAGTCGACCACCAGGCCTTCCCCGGCTTCCACCCGCAAATTGGGCAGGTGCGTGGTCGACTCGTTGATCATCGCGATCCGCTCGCCAAGGTCGAACATGCTCTTTTTTGAGGGGTTGGCGAGGACGGCGACGACCACTTCGTCGAACTGCGCAGAGGCGCGTTCGAAGATGTCGATGTGGCCCAGTGTCACCGGGTCGAACGATCCCGGGCATACCGCGCCACTCATATGCGCCGCTCCTGCTCATCGCGGCGCTCTGCATCGTCGCCGGCGGTCATGACCGATGACGGTAGCAGGCGCCGCTCAGCTGTTAGCGCGGCTCAGTTCGGCGAGTTCCAGCCGGGTGTCGCCATAAATCCGATGCGGCCACGCAATCCAGCGCGCCGGCCACGTCAGCCGCGTGCTGGCGGCGGCGCGCTCTACTGCCGCCACGGTTCCCGGACCCGCCCATCCATGCGCGGTCAACATAGCCAGAACCGACTCGATCTCGGCGGTGTCGAGGTCATAGGGCGGATCTGCCAGTACCAGGTCGACCGGGTGGTCCGCATCGGCGGCCACGGCTGATGCAACGGTGCTGCGGCGCAGCGTTGCGCCGGGCAGGGCGATGGCCTCGATGTTGCGGGCGAGCACCGCCGCTGTCCGCTGATCCGCCTCGACGAACAGCGCCGAGGCGGCTCCGCGTGATAACGCCTCCAGCCCGAGCGCTCCGGAGCCGGCATACAGGTCGAGCACCGACAACCCGGTCAACTCCAGCCGCGCGGTCAAGATATCGAACAAGGACTCGCGCACCCGATCCGTGGTCGGTCTTGTTCCGCGCGGCGGGACCGCGAGACGCCGCCCGCGGGCGGCACCGGCAATGATCCGCGTCAGTTCACCACCACCAGCAGCTCACCGCCCTTGTCGTCGAGCTAGAAGAGTGTCGACCAGTAGTCCCAGAACCGAACCAAGATCAACAAGATGAGCGCGGTGAACCACAGCACGGTAATCGACCATCGCCAACGGTAGAGCGTGCGCCCTACTGTGCTGGCCGTGTCCCCAGGTTGAAAGGCGATCGAAGCGACCACCACCAGCAGCGGGATGGTAACCGCCCACACCACCATGCAGTACGGGCACAACGCGCCGATGCGAAACAGGCTTTGGAATATCAGCCAGTGCACGAACACGACACCGGCCAGTGTCCCCGCGGCTAGTCCAATCCAATACCATTGCGGAAGAGCTATTTTCGTCACTGCTAGCACGCCGGTTACCACGACCACGGTGAACCCGGCGATGCCGATCAGCGGATTCGGAAAACCCAGCACCGACGCCTGAGGGGTCGCCATCACCGATCCGCACGACACCACCGGGTTGAAGTTGCACGACGGTACATACGACGGATTGGTCAGGAGGTTGATCTTTTCCACAGTCAGCGTCACCGACGCGATCAAGCCCAGGACGCCGGCGATCAGCACCCACCATGCGCTGGGCAACGCCACCGACACCGAACGCGCCGCCAGATCGTCGGCCGGCCGTGCGGGTTGCGCCGACACCGCCGCTGTCACGACGCGGCCGGGGTGGCAGCCGTGTCGAGGCCCGGGACGTCACCGACGATCTCTTTGATCTTGGCGACCAGCGCCTGCGGCGTCGACGGTTCGTAGTCTTGCCCGTTGATGCGGATGGTCGGCGTGGCGTGAATGCCGGTGGCCGACGCCATGCCGTCGATGGTTGGGACGTACTTACCGCTGTTGATGCAGTCGGGGACCTTGCCGGCCGCACCGGCTTCGCGGGCGATCTCGATCAAACGCGCGTTGTCGGGAAACCTCGAGCCGGTCTCGGAGGGCTGCAGGTTCTTGGTGTACAACGCGGTGTGGAAGCGGCGGAACGCGTCGATCGATTCGTCGGCGACGCAGTAGGCCGCCGCACCGGCTCGCGACGAATAGTTGTCGTTGCGGGCACTGTCGAGGATGCCGACCACGTAGTAGTCGGCGGCGATGGCGCCGCTGTCGATGAGTTTGGACACGGTCGGGCCGAACGTCCGCTCGAAGTTGCCGCAGGCCGGGCACAGGAAATCTTCGTAGAACGCCACCACGGCTTTGGGATCTTTGGTTCCGTCCTTGGTGACTAGCTTGCTCGAGGTCACCCGCACCGGCTTGCCGGCTGAAGGCTTGTGGCCATGGGTCGTCACGATATAGAGCACCAGGCCGACCGCGAAGAGCACCACAATTCCGGTGAGCCCGATCTGGATGAGCAGATTGCGCCTGCGGTCGGCGCTCTTCAAGTCGTAGCGCGCGGGGCGGTTAGCTTTGCTGGCCACAGATTTGCTGATCCTCACCCTCGATGGTCGGCGATAGCGTCTCTAGAGTACCGGCGACTGGGTCAGACCCGGCTAAGGTGTGCGCGCAGCGCCGAGATCAGCTCGGAAGTGGCGACCGCGCTGCCACCACCGAGCGGAAACAAATTGGTGAAGGCATGCGTCAACGACCTAAAATACCGCAGGTCGACAGGGTTTCCGGCCGCTTGCAGCGCGGTCGCGTATTGCTGGCCCTCGTCGCGTAGCGGATCGAAACCCGCAATCGCGATCAGCGCGGGCGGCAGGCCCGACAGGTTGTCGGCTAGCAGCGGCGAGACCCGCCGATCCGTCGGCTCCACATCAGAATCGCCCAGGTATTGCTGTGTGAACCAGTCCATGTCGTGCTTGGTCAGGATGAAACCGTCGGCGAACAGGGACATCGAGCGGGTCTGGGCGGTGAAGTCGGTGCGCGGGTAGATGAGCCACTGCAGCAGCGGCGTCGGACCGCCGTCGTCGCGCGCCAACTGGGACACGACCGCCGCCAGGTTGCCGCCCGCGCTGTCACCGCCGACGGCAATCTTGCCCGGGCCAGCCCCGAGGTCAGCGGCGTGCTCGCAGGCCCACCGAAACGCCGCGTAGGCGTCGTCGATGCAGGCCGGCGCAGGGTGTTCGGGGGCCAGCCGGTAGTCGACCGACAGCACCTGGATGCCAGCGTCGCGGCACGCCAACCGGCACAGCCCATCATGGGTGTCCAGGTCGCCGATCACCCAGCCGCCGCCGTGGTAGAAGACCAGCAACGGCGTCAGGTCGGCGTTGGCCGGGCGGTAGTGCCGAACCGGGATGTCGCCAGCCGGTCCGGGAATCGCTGTGTCGCTCACCGCGACGTGGATCTGCGGACCGCCGAAAGCGACGGCGACCTCGCGTGCCTGGATGCGGGACGCGCCCGGGTCGTCGTTCACGACCAAGCCGTTGATTCCGACGGCCCTTTGCGCGGCCAAGAGCAACTGCAGGGTGGGATCAAGCGTGTTGCCGTCGATGATGACCGAGCGCCCGCCGGACAGTATTCGCTTGGCGCCGTTCGGGATCCACGGAATAACCTTCAGCCCGAGGGTGGTGGCACCGCTCTGCAAGCGACTGGACCACCGGGCCGGAGGTCGCAGCGCTCCCAGATGGACACCAGGCGCGCCTGGCAGACTTTTCGGCATGGCTGCTCCCCTAGTCACGCTGAACGACGGTAATTCGATCCCCCTGGTCGGATTCGGCGTCTTCAAGGTTTCACCCGCAGACACCGAACAAGCTGTGCGCGCCGCCTTGCAGGCCGGTTACCGGCACATCGACACCGCGGCAATGTACAACAACGAACGCGAAACGGCTCTAGCGGTCGCCGAATCTGGCATACCCCGCGATGAAATTTACTTGGTTACCAAGCTGTGGAACGCCGACCAAGGTTACGACAGCACCCTGGCGGCGTTCGAGGCCAGCATCGAACGGCTCGGGGTCGATTACCTCGATCTGTATCTGATCCACTGGCCAGTGCCCTCGCGGGGCAAGTTCGTCGACACCTTCAAGGCGTTCGCGCAGTTGCGCGACCAGGGCCGGATCCGCTCGATTGGGGTGAGCAACTTCGAACCCGAGCATCTGAAAATCCTCATCGATGCCACCGGCATCGTCCCTGCTGTCAATCAGGTCGAGCTGCATCCGCGATTTCCTCAGACCGCATTGCGGGAGCTGCACGCCCAGCTCGGCATCGCCACCGAGGCGTGGGCTCCGCTGGGACAGGGCTCGTTGCTAACTCATCCGACAATCACCGCAGTCGCGGAAGGGTGCGGCCGCACGCCCGCCCAGGTGTTGATTAGGTGGCATATCCAACTCGGTAATATCGTGATCCCCAAGTCGGTGAACCCTGCACGGATTGCGAGTAATTTCGACGTGTTCGATTTTGAGCTCAGCGCGGACGAGATGGCGTCGATCTCCTCGCTCGATGACGGAACCCGGCTTGGCCCAGATCCACGAACCTTCAATTTCACAGGCAGGTGAAGTGATGTCGGGCGGCCCCAGCCCCTCTAGTCCCTCTATAACACTCAACGACGAGAACACGATGCCGGTGCTCGGCCTCGGGGTCGCGGAACTGTCCGACGCGCAGACAGAGCACGCTGTGTCAGCAGCGCTGGAAATCGGCTGCCGGCTGATCGATACCGCAGCGGTATACGGCAACGAAGCCGCGGTCGGGCGGGCCATTGCAGCGTCGGGGATTCCCCGGGCCGAACTTTTCGTCACCACCAAGTTGGCCACTTCCGACCAGGGGTTCACCAGTTCCCAAGAAGCCTGCAAAGCAAGCCTGGAGCGGCTCGGCCTGGATTATGTCGACCTCTATCTGATCCATTGGCCGGCCCCCCAGCTCGGCAAATATGTGGACAGCTTCGGCGGCATGATCCAGGTACGCGGCGACGGCTACGCCAAGTCGATCGGCGTGTCCAATTTCACCGAGGAGCATGTTTCGACGGTCATCGACCTGAGCTTCTTCACGCCCGCCGTCAACCAGATCGAGCTGCACCCGCTGCTCAACCAGGCCGAGCTGCGCAAGGCCAACGCGCAGCACAATGTCGTCACCCAGGCCTACAGTCCGCTGGCGCTGGGCCAGCTGCTGGACAACCCGACAGTGACATCCATCGCCGCCGAGTACAGCCGGACACCGGCGCAGGTGTTGCTGCGCTGGAACGTGCAAATGGGCAATTCGGCTATCTTCCGCTCCGGCAAGCCCGAACGCATCGCAAGCAATTTAGACATCTTCGACTTCGAGTTGGCCGCCGAGCACATGGACGCCCTCAACGGGCTCAACGACGGCACTCGGGTGCGCGAGGACCCGCTGACATACACGGGCATGTAAGGATCGCGAGCAGACGCAAAGGCCCCTATTTGCAGCTGTTTTCGGGTGCTTTTGCGTCTGCTCGCGCCTACTATCCCGCCGGGCACGTGGCCGCGGCCCGTCGCAAGGCGTCGGCGGATGGTTGGTCGACGGGCAGCGCGTAGCCGCGCAGCACGGCGATGTACTGCACGGCGTACTGGCACCAGAACGCGGTATTGGGTGGCATCCATAGGGCCGGTTGGGAATCGGCCTTGTCTTCGTTTGCCTGTCCCGAGACGGCCACCAGATTGGCCGGATCGTTGGCGAAGCGCAGCCGCTGGGGATACGGCCAGTCATAAGCGCCCATGTCCCAGGCATAGGCCAGCGGAACGATGTGGTCGATCTGCACCGATGCCCCAACGCGGGCGCCGCGCTGGAAGTTGATAGTGGCGTTGGTGTACGGGTCGTGCAGCGTGCCGGTCGCGACGGCGTCGGGGCAGCGTTTGATCGACACATAAGTTTTGTCGACAAGATCGCGGTTGAGGATGTCGTCGCGGGTATCGCAGCCGTTGTGCCCGCCCGGTGCATCGTTGTCGTCGTCCCACGCATCCCCGAATGCCGCGCGGCGGTAGTCGTAGCGATGAATTCTGGCCGGCACCACGATGATTCCGCCCAACACGTCGGTGCCCGGTTGAACGGTCGGAACGTCGGCGCGCGCGGCGAACTCATCCGCGCGCTGTCCCGCCGATGATGCCACCACCTGATAGGCGACCACCACTGCGAGCACTGCGAGCGCCGACAGCCACAGCAGCACCTTCCTATTCATAAGGGCCGCTCCTCCTCATCGCTCCGCTCTGCATCGTCGCCGGCGCGTTCATGCTTTGTCCAAATACTCGATGCGTTCGCTGGTAATGAACGGCGCTGCCAAGAGCGCCAATCCGGAATGGCCGGGATTCTCGTCGTAGATTCGCTCGCATACATCGCGCGCGGCTACGATCAGTTCCTCATGCTCAGCCAGCGACAGGAGCTGCAAGGTAATTGCACGCCCAGACTGGCTGCGGCCCAACACATCTCCTTCTCTGCGCTCCTTGAGATCCAGGTTAGCCAAGGCGAATCCGTCGAGGGTTCCGGCGACCGCGCGCAAACGCCGGCTTGCCCGCGAATTCGGCGACACCCAGGTCGCCAGCAGACACACACTTGGGTGGGCGCCTCGACCGATGCGGCCGCGCAGCTGATGCAATTGGCTGATGCCGAACCGGTCGGCGTCCATCACCAGCATCACCGTGGCGTTCGGCACGTCGACGCCCACTTCGATGACGGTGGTGCACACCAGTACGTCGATCTGCCCGGCGCGAAACGCCGCCATGACCGCATCCTTCTCCTCCGTGGGCAGCCGCCCGTGCATGAGACCCAGCCGCAGGCCGGCCAATTCATTGCGACGCAGCCGGGCGAAGAGGTCCACCGCGGTCGCCGAGGGCCGACCGCCCTCTTCGGTCTGCCCAGGGTCGTCGGTCTCGTCGATCCGCGGCGCCACGACGTAGGCCTGGCGTCCGGCTGAGACTTCCTCGATGATGCGCCGCCAGGCGCGCTCCAGCCATGCCGGCTTGTCCTTGACAAAGATTGCCGTCGTCGCGATCGGCTGGCGGCCCCGCGGAAGTTCGCGCAACGTGGAGGTTTCCAAGTCGCCGTAGACGGTAAGCGCGACGGTTCGCGGTATGGGTGTGGCCGTCATCACCAGTAGATGCGGTGTTATCCCGGCAGGAGCCTTGGCGCGCAACTTGTCTCGCTGCTCTACCCCGAAACGGTGCTGCTCGTCGACAACCACCATGCCCAGCCGGTGAAACTCCACTCCGCCTTGCAGCAGGGCATGGGTGCCGACGACGATACCCACCTGCCCGCTGGCGATATCGGCATACACCTGTTTCTTCTGGGCCGGCGACATCGAACCGGTCAACAACGTCACCCGGGTGGCGTCATCGGCACCGCCTAACTGCCCCCCCATCGCCAGCGGCCCCAGCACCTCGCGGATCGATCGAAGATGTTGGGCCGCAAGCACTTCTGTCGGGGCCAACAGCGCACACTGGTAGCCGGCGTCGACCATCTGCAGCATCGCCAACACCGACACGATCGTCTTGCCGGAGCCCACTTCGCCCTGCAGCAGCCGGTTCATCGGGCGGGTGGCGGCAAGCTCGCCACGCAGCACTTCGAGCACCTCACACTGGCCCGCGGTGAGCTCAAAAGGCAACTGGTGCAGTAGTTTTTCGGCCAGCCCGTCCGATCGATGGGGTGCCGACGGCCCGGATTCGGACAGTTCGCCGTGCCGGCGAGTTACCAGCGCCCACTGCAGACCGACGGCTTCGTCGAAAGTCAGCCGGTCACGGGCATGTTGGCGGTCGGTCTCGCTTTCAGCGAGATGAATGGCGCGCAGCGCCCGGTCTTCGGAGATCAGGCCGTGCTCGGCGGCCACCGTTTCAGGCAGCGGGTCCGGTACGGGGTCGAGCACGGCGAGCACCTGGCGCACGCACGCGTAGATGTCCCAGCTTTGCACTTTCGTGCTGGCCGGATAGATCGGGTAAAAGGCCTGTTCGAACTCCGACTGCAGGACTTCGCCGCTGACCTTCTTGGAAGCGCCGGCAATCATGCGCAGTGATTTGCTGCCGTGGTCCTTGCCATCCGGGGAATCCAGCACGAGGAAGTCCGGATGGGTGAGCTGCATGGTGCCTCGGAAGTAGCCCACCTCGCCGGACAGCATGATCCGCGTTCCTTCGCTGAGTTGCTTTTCAAACCAGGTCTTGACGTGGAAAAACGTGGCGGTCACCTTGTTGCGGCCAGAGCCGATCGTGATGACCAGATACTTCTCTTTAGGGCGCTTTGGCATCTGCCGTGACACCGCCGCGGTGATGGTGTCGACGAGCGTGATGTGCTCGCCGGCCGGCGGCCGCTCGTCGCCGACACCACGCACCGCCGTGCCCTGCACATAGCTGCGCGGATAGTGGCGCAACAGGTCGTCGACGGTACGGATGCCGAATACCTCGTCGAGCGGGTCGGCCGATTTGGCGCCGAGGATGCAATCCAGCCGGTCGGTCAACGCCACCACGGCTACTCGACCCCGATCAACAATGCGTCGCCGCGATGCCCGGTGCGGTAGCTCACCAGTTCAGTGCCCGGATGATGGTCGTGGACATGGGATTCCAGTGTCGATTCGACGGCGTCGGCATCCGCGTCGGCGCCGAGCAACACCGTCACCAGTTCACCGCCGGCGGCCAGCAACAGATCGACCAGGCCAGTCGCCGCGGAGCCGATGTCCTCGGCCACGATCAACACCTCGTCGCCGGCGATGCCTAGGCCATCGCCGGGTTGACACGGGCCGGCGAAGGTCAGGGCCTGCCCCGTCGCGACGCGCACCGAGCCGTGCCGAGCAGCGCCTGCTGCGCGGGCCATGGTGTAACCGTCGTCGACCGCCTGCCGCTCTGGGTCGTGTACGGCTAAGGCGGCCAGCCCCTGCACCATCGACCCAGTCGGCAGCGGCACCACGTCAATGCCCCAGCCGATGGCGGCAGTGCAGCCGGCCACGAGTTCTTCCGCGGCGACATACCCGTTGGGTAACACCATCACCTGGGCGGCGCCGGTATCCACCAGCGCCCGCAACAGCTGCTGCGCGGTGACCGCCGTGGTCGGGTCCGCTGCCTGCGGGTCGGGTCGCAGCACGCACCCACCCTCTCCAGTGAAAAGCTCCGCCGCCCCGTCGCCGTCGACCACGGCCAGCACCGCCCGCTCCCGCGCCCAGCTGCCCGGCGGCAGCCCGGTCCCGCTGCCGGTGAGCGCCGAGATCTGGATCCGGCGCGGTGTGCCGAAGGCCAGACCGGCCTCCACGGCGGCGCCGGCGTCATTGGTGTGAACGTGCACCGAGTAGCCGCCGACCGCGTCGGATGCCGAGGCCGCGATGGCAACGGATTCGCCGAGTTGGCCAAGCCGATCACGTAGCGCGTCGGCGCCGGCGGCATCGCAACCACCCAGCAAATACATCACCTCGAACTGCGGACCCCGGTGTTGGGCCGCCGCATCGGCCGGTGGCTGCCGCGGCGACGGCTCGTACACCGTCCGAACCTGCGCGCGTCCGGTGATGGTCGCGCTGAGCGCGTCGAGAAGCACCAGCAAGCCCCGGCCGCCGGCGTCGACCACCCCGGCATCGGCGAGCACGCCCAGCTGCTCAGGAGTTTTCTCCAGCGCGACGACCGCGGCGTCACATGCGGCCGTTACCGCGCGTGCGAGGCCTTCTCCGTTGTTCGCGCATTCCTCGACCGCGCTGGCCGCAGCCTGCAGCACCGACACGATGGTGCCGGCGATCTCTTGTCCGCCCATCGAGCCGACGACGAGGCCCACACCGCGCCGCAGCGCTGTCCCGAGCAGGGTGGCGTCGATGTCGCGCAGCTCGCCACCGGCTTGTGCGGCCGCAGTGGCGGTGACGTCGGCGATACCCCGCAGGATTTGCGACAGGATCACTCCGGAATTGCCGCGCGCGCCATGCAACGCACCGGCCGATAGGGCGGCCGCCACCCGGGCCACGTCGCGGGGGCTGTCTTCGACGTCGGCCTCGGCCAGCGCCGAGCGCATGGTGAACAGCATGTTGGTGCCGGTGTCGGCGTCGGCGATGGGGAACACGTTGAGGCGGTTGATCTCGTCGATGTGACCGATCAGGTCACTGACGGCGGTGTGCGCCCAGTCGCGCAGCGCGGATGCGTCGAGCAGACGACCCGACTGAGCCGCATCGGACACCACCTGGCCCACCTCCTCCGGTGGCGCCAGCCTAACGAGTAACGCCGACAGCACTGGTTCATACGGTATCGGCGCTGTTCATGGTTTTGGCGGTTCGCCACTGCGCCGGTTATCCTGGCCAGGTCGTCGGGTCACCCGTAGCTCGGTTGTTGGCCCCGGGAAACTCGAGGAGCTTCGCAATGGCCGCCGTGTGCGATATCTGCGGGAAGGGCCCCGGCTTCGGCAAGTCGGTGTCGCACTCCCACCGCCGGACCAGCCGCCGGTGGAACCCCAACATTCAGACGGTGCATGCCGTGACTCGTCCGGGCGGTAACAAGCAGCGGCTCAAGGTCTGCACATCGTGCATCAAGGCGGGCAAGGTCACCCGCGGCTGACGTTTGCGCCACCGCTTCGCGGTAGCGGGTTAGGGCAGCCGCCAATCGACGGACTCGGCGCCCATCTTCTCCAGCAGTTCGTTGGCACGGCTGAACGGTCGCGAACCGAAGAAGCCCCGGGACGCCGACAATGGCGAGGGATGCGGCGACTCGATCGCGACGCAGTCGCCCTGCGCCAGCATCGGCTTTAGCGTCGACGCGTCGCGACCCCACAAAATGGCCACCATCGGTTGCTGCCGTTGCACGAGGGCACGGATCGCGCATTCGGTGACCGGCTCCCAGCCCTTGCCCCGGTGTGACGCGGGATTTCCGGGCTGCACGGTGAGCACCCTGTTCAGCAACATCACCCCGCGCTGCGCCCACGGCGTCAGATCGCCGCACGACGGCAGCGGATAGCCGAGATCGCTGGCATATTCGACGAAGATGTTCTCCAGGCTGCGCGGCAATGGCCGAACGTGCGGGGCCACCGAAAAGCTAAGCCCCACCGCGTGTCCGGGCGTTGGGTACGGATCCTGGCCGACGATCAGCACCCGTACCTGATCGAAAGGAAAAGTGAAGGCACGCAAGACATTCGGCCCGGCCGGCAGATAGCGCCGCCCAGCGGCGATCTCAGCGCGCAGAAATTGACCCATCGCCGCCACCTGCTCCGCCACGGGCCCCAGCGCGCGCGCCCACCCGTCGTCGACCAATTCACTTAACGGGCGTGCAGTCACGACAGCCCTTTCACCAGCAACACCACAGTGTCGGCACCCGCACGCCGATCCTGCGAGATACGTTGGTATTCAGTCGATTCCGCCCAAGACCGGAAGGCCGCCTCGTCCGGAAACGACATCAATACCACCTTGTCGCGGTCCCATTGGCCTTCCACGACTTGCGGAGATTCGTCGGCGGCCAGCAGGGTGCCGGCGTATCCAGAGAAGACCTCCATGAACTTCGCCTGGTAGCGGTCGTAGGCGGAGCGGTCGGTGAACCTGAGTTGGGCGATCGCATACACGGTCACGCCGCTACCCTAACGACCATTGAAGGACTCCCAGCCTGCGTATCCGCGCCACTCTGTCCCGTCGACCAGCACCCGGGCCGGGCCGTCGAGCACGCGGCCGATTATCCGCCACCCCGCCGGAACCGGACCGGCGAACGCGGCGACCAGCGCATGGTCCTCTCCCCCGCCGAGCACCCACGACCACGGGTCAACTCCCACGGCCTCAGCGGCCGTCGTCAGGGCCTGGTGGTCGGCGGCCAATGCTGCCGTGGACAACGCAATGCCGACCCCGGACGCCTGGGCGACGTGCCGCAGATCGGAGACAAGACCGTCGGACACGTCGATCATTGCTTGCGCACCGGCTTTGGCGGCTGCCCGACCTTGCCCGTAGGGCGGATGCGGCACCAGATGACGCCGCCGCAATTCATCGAACCCTTCAATTCCGCTGCGCCACAAGGCATATCCAGCGGCTGAATATCCCAGCTCGCCGGTGACGGCGACCACCGACCCGGGTCGTGCCCCCGCTCGAAGCACCGGCGCAGCCCCGGCCAGGTCGCCCAGCACGGTCACGGCCACCACCCACTGCGGACAGTTGACCAGATCACCCCCGACGATGCCGGCTCCGATCCTGCCGGCCTCGTCCCACATCGCGTCTGCCAGGTCGCTGACCCGTGCGGCGGGGGTCTCGGGCGGTGCGCCGAAGGCGACGACGAACGCGGTCGGCCGCGCACCCATCGCCTCGATATCGGCCGCATTTTGCGCGACGGCCTTGCGCCCGACATCCGCCGGTGTGGACCAGTCCAGCCGAAAGTGCCGATCCTGCACGAGCATGTCCGTCGAGACCACGGTGCGCCCGTCGCCGGCCACCACCACGGCCGCGTCGTCACCGGGTCCCAGCGCGGTCGTCGGCGGTTGTCGACGGCCGGCCAGCAGTCGGTCGATCATGCCGAACTCGCCGAGCTGTCGAAGGGTAGGGCCGGGCTCGCCGCTGCTCACGTCGCTTCCTTCCGGCCGATGATGCCCGGTGAATACCGGTGCGACCTGCGGTAGGTTGGGTGCGCCGACTTCGGGACGGACACGTGGAGTCTAAGCGGGCGATGGGGCCGCGCAGCGAGGTGAGCGTCAGCGCGCCGTTGTTGAAG
>NZ_CAXUCH010000079.1:0-6318 GCF_964249325.1 uncultured Mycobacterium sp.
CAGGTCAAACGCTGATCGCGCCGGTCGGCTGACGACACTGCCGTGCACCGCGAAAACGCCGCCTGCCCAATGGTCCTCGCCGCAGGCAGCGCTGAACGCCTGTCCGCCGTGGTATTGGCTCTTCCGGCGAGCGCACAGGTACTCTCGGAGTGGTCCGAGGCACGCCGGCGGGACGAAGGAGCGGTCATGCACTGTCCGTTCTGCCGCCATCCCGACTCCCGAGTGGTCGACTCCCGGGAAACCGACGAAGGCCAGGCGATTCGGCGCCGTAGGGCGTGCCCGGAATGCGGGCGGCGCTTCACCACCGTGGAAACGGCGGTGCTGGCCGTGGTCAAGCGCAGCGGCGTCACCGAACCCTTCAGCCGGGAAAAGGTCATCAGCGGGGTGCGTCGGGCATGTCAGGGCCGCCAAGTCGACGACGACGCGCTGAACCTGTTGGCCCAGCAGGTCGAAGACACCGTGCGCGCGAAGGGGTCGCCCGAGGTGCCCAGTCATGAAGTCGGGTTGGCGATCCTTGGGCCGCTGCGAGAACTCGACGAGGTGGCATACCTGCGTTTCGCCTCGGTGTACCGATCGTTCTCTTCGGCAGACGATTTCGAGCGGGAGATCGAAGCGCTGCGGGCGCACCGCAAGGTGTCCACACCGAATTGAGCGGGCGCTGAAAAAGACGCCGAAACGTCGCCGTTAGGCTTGCGGCATGCCTGCCGAACTCCACCCTGATCTTGAAGCGTTAGCGCCGCTGCTGGGCACCTGGGCGGGCCGAGGCTCGGGCAAGTACCCGACCATCGAACCCTTCGAGTATCTCGAAGAGGTCGTGTTCTCCCATGTCGGCAAGCCCTTCCTGATCTACCGGCAAAAGACCAAGGCGCCTGCCGACGGCAAGCCGTTGCATGCCGAAACCGGTTATCTGCGGGTGCCGCAACCGGGTCGGGTCGAGCTGGTCCTGGCCCATCCGAGTGGCATTACCGAAATCGAGGTGGGCACATACTCAACGAGCGACGACGACATCGACATCGAGATGACGTCGTCGGCGATCGGGCTGACGCCAAGCGCCAAAGAGGTCACCGCGCTTGACCGCCGGTTGCGCATCAGCGGCGACGAGCTGTCGTATTCGGTGCGGATGGGTGCGGTCGGACAGCCGGTGCAGGATCACCTGACCGCAGTGTTGCGCCGCACGAGCTGAACACCCCCGCGTTCACACGATGTACATCACACCGTCGCTTACGACCCGGCCGACAACCTGAACCCAGCCTTCCGGATTCCAGGTGGTCTGGATGACGGAGCCCTTGCCCTGGGTGATGGTGAGGTCGCGGCTGAGGTAGTCGGTGATCCGCACAGCTGCGGAGCCGGTCGCTTCGTCTTCGGGCACACCCAAATTGCCGGCGAACATACGGGCCCGCAGAGCTCCCGCCGACCGGTCGGTCCAGGTCCACAGGTAGTGCTGAACATCATCGGGATAGTCGGCGGGGTCGGCGGCGGCCAGCTCGTCGAGCGAATCAAGCTCGTGGATCGCGAATTCGGGCGCCCATTCCGAGCGGGCGCTGATCGCGGTGAGTTCGCCGTGATAGCTGACCTGCACGATGCCGGCCGGCACCTGCAGGGTGCGAATCGGCGTGCCCTGTTCGCGCAGCCACCACGATGCGCCCAGGGTCGGGTGGCCGGCGAAGGGAAGCTCCGTCAGCGGCGTGTAGATGCGCGCGTGCGCCGTAGTCCCGCCTGACGCCGGCGGGGCGACGAAAATCGTTTCGCTGTAGCCCAATTGGCGTGCCAGGCTCTGCCGACGCCGCGGTTCCACGCTGCTGGCAGCGACGACGCCGAGCGGATTGCCGAAATTGCCGTGGGAGTCGGTGAAAACCCGTAGCACCATGACGTCGATTGCCATGGCGCCGACTGTACGACTCGGTGCCCGAGGAAGATCAGGTGGCGCTTCGTTCGTCGGAACCCATGGCGCTCAGCACCGCCACGCGGGTGTCGACCGAGCCGGAGACGGTACGCTCACCGCCGCCGGTTCTCAGCAGTTCGCGAAGCATTTCCTGGTTGTATTCGGCTGGCTCGGTGGTGTCGATGAAGCGTTCGACAACTTCGATGAAGCGGTCGGGGTCGTCGTGAAATGGGAAGTGTCCGGAGTTTTCGAAGATCTCGAGCCGCGAGCCGGGCATAGCCGCGTGCGCCATCCAGGCATGACTGACCGGCACGACCACGTCCCGTGTGCCCCAAATTAGTTGCACCGGAACAGATTTCGTCAAATAACATCGGTCCAGCATGGTCACCATCTGGCCGCGCCAGTCCACCACCGCGCGCAAAGTCCGGGTGAACGCCGATGACGCCATGGGCTCGGGCAGGTCAGCCAGTATCCGCAGCACGTCTGGCAGGTCCCGGCCCAGCGCGGTCGATCCCAGCAGCCGGCCCGCCGCGCGCCCGGCAATCTGCAGCGTCGGCAGCACCAGCGGCAGCCGCAGCAGCGCCAGAGCTTCACCGCCCAGCGGCAACGAAGCGCATCGCAACACGAGGTTGACGTCTTTGGTGACCCCGCCGGTGGCGACCAGGACGAGTCGGTCGACCAATTGCGGGAACTGGTAAGCGAATTGCATTGCCACGCCGCCGCCGAGCGAATGACCCACCACCGTCACCCGGTCGATGCCGAGCACGCTCAATAGATCCCGCATCCCATTGGCGTAGGCCGCCACCGAGTAGTCGGCCCGGGGTTTGTCCGACTGGCCGTGGCCGAGCAGATCGGGCGCAATGACGGTGAAACGTTGTGCGAGCTTGGCTTGCACGGTTTCCCACGTGGTGGAGTTGTCGGCGATGCCGTGAATCAGCAAGATCGCCGGCCCCGAGCCGGCGATCCGGAAAGCGCGCCGATAGCCATGGATGGTGCGAAACTGCAGTATCGGTGTCACCTCGCGCACCGGCCGCAGGTTGGGCTTTCGCTTGCTCATGTCGCCAACTCCACTGTCGGGCCGGATCGTAGGCGCTCAGCTCGGATTGTCGTCCTTGCGCTTCTTCTCCGCCTGTTGAGCCAAAAACCGCTCGAACTCGGCGCCGAGCTCGTCGCCGCTGGGCAGATCTCCGTCACGCGTCAGCAGTGACCGGTTCTCCTGGGCGGCAATGAACGCATCGTACTGGCGCTCCAGGGCGGCCACCACTTGAGCCACCTCCGGGCTGGCCTCCACCTGCTCGTCGATCTTGGCGCGGATGTCGGCTGCCGCTTCGGCCAGCGCCGTCAGCGGAAACTCGAGCGCACCGGTCTTGGCCACCTGCTCCAGCAGCGCCTGCGCGGCGGCCGGATAGTCCGTTTGGGCCAGATAGTGCGGGACGTGCACCGTGAACCCGACGACCTCGTGGCCGTGCTGCGCCATCCGGTACTCCAGCAAGTTGGACGCACTGCCCGGCACCTGGACTTCAGCGATCCACGGGGTGAAGTCGGCGATGAGCTCGCGATTGCTGGAGTGCGCGGTCATCGTTATCGGCCGGGTATGGGGAACGGCCATCGGGATTGTGCCCAAACCGATGGTCTGACGCACGCCGAGCCGCTCGGCGAGCAGGCGCACCGCGGTGACGAAACGCTCCCACTTCAGATCCGGCTCCATGCCGGCCAGCAGCAGAAACGGTGTCCCGACGCTGTCGTGCAGCGCGTACAGGCTCAGCTCCGGGTCCTCGTAGTGGGTGAAGTGGTCGGTCTTGAACGTCATCAGCGGTCGGCGCGAGCGATAGTCCAACAGCTCGTCGATCGCGAATGACGCCACCAGCTCGGTGTCCAGCGAATTCTTGAGATGGGCGGCCGCTAGCCGGATTGCATGACCGGCGTCGGAGAAGCCCTCCAACGCGTGCACCAAGACCGGACCCCGACCGTCAGGCGACGACAACTGCGGCGCGGGGAACTCAAGCTCGTACATCCCCGTTTGCTCACGGTGGTGGGGCTGCTTCCGTTCGTCGGCCATCGTTGTGCCTCCTCGTCACGGCGCTCTATCACGCCACGTCACCAGTTTCCCTCACATCGACGGGTGCCAAGAAGTCGATTCGGCTCACTAGTTAGCCCGCCTGTACGTTTCGAAACACCGGTGCTGGGGGACTGCATTCCGCTTCGGGTAGCTGGCCCGACCGTCGAGGCGTAGCCCGGCCTCGTTGAGCTGGCGTCGTGCATGATGAATACCGATGCGAGTGATGGCGGCGGTGCTCGGCGTTGCGGTCAGCCTCGCGTTGCTGTTGTCGGCCTGCGGTCAACCAGCCCGTCCGGCGGCCACCTCCACCGCGCGTGAGCAGCGCGCGAGCCGAACCGTTTCGCAGGTCGTGGCCGGTCCGGTAGCTCCCGACCCGCGGGTGGGCGCAGTGTTCCTCGGCGGCGGCGACCTGCATACCTGCACGGGCTCGGTGCTGCACTCGAGCGGAGGCGATCTCGTGTTGACCGCCGCGCACTGCCTGGGCGGGAATAGCCCGCCCACGTTCGTTCCCGGCTTCGCCGGTCAAGCCGCGCCCGACGACATCTGGACTGTTGACGCTGTCTATCTCGATCCGCGCTGGGTCAGTGGGCGAGATCCACACGCCGACTATGCGATTGTCCGCGTGAGCCGGACCGCTGGCGGATCGGTCGAGGCGCAGGCCGGCTCAGGGTTATCGTTGGGCAACGCACCGGCTCCCGGTAGCCAAGTCCGGGTCACGGCGTACGCGGCTGGTTTGGGAGGCACGCCGATTGGCTGCCAGGCCAGCACCGGCATCACCGCCGACGGTTATCCGTCCTTGCCGTGCGCCGGGCTGGTCGACGGCACCAGCGGTGCGCCGTGGATCAGCGGGTCGACGGTCATCGGGCTGATCGGCGGCCTCGATGGCGGCGGATGCGGGGAGGAGCTGTCCTACTCGGCGCCGTTCGATCAGCACATCGCCCAGCTGCTGGCGCGCGCCGAGGCCGGCGGCCCAGGTGATGCCGCGGCACCGGACTTCGACGACGGCTGTTAGATCGCGCGCCTCGCTAGCGGCGAAACTGGTTGAGCGCCCGTATCTTGTTGCCGACGTCCAGCGCCGCGACCTTGTACGCCTCCGAAAACGTCGGGTAGTTGAACACCGCCTCGACCAGGTATCCACCGTGCCAGCGCAGCCCATCACGGCCTGGCCGATGTGGATCATCTCGGTGGCGTTGCTGCCGAAGATGTGCACGGCCGAGCAGCTTGAGGTCCTCGGTGGACACCAGCAGCTTGAGCATGCCGTAGGAGTCACCGGCGATCTGGCCGCGGGCCAGTTCGCGATAGCGAGCCACCCCGACCTCGTAGGGCACCGCGTCCTTGGTCAGCTCCACCTCGGTGGCGCCGACATACGAGACCTCGGAATCGAATAGATGCCGATCGGCTGCAGCTCGGTCATGCCGTCGGTCGGCTCGCCGAAGGCATGGTAGGCAGCCAGCCGGCCCTGGTCCATTGAGGTGGCCGCGAGGGCCGGGAAGCCGATGACATCGCCCACGGCGTAGATGTGATCGACCTTGGTCCGGAAATGGTCGTCGACGAAGATGCGCCCGCGGCTGTCGGCTTCCAGGCCGGCGTTGGCCAGGTCGAGGTCGCCGCTCTGGCCTGGGCGTCCCGCCGAATACATCGCCGTCTCGGCGGGAATCTGTTTTGCCGCTGGCCAGTGTCGTGACCGTGCTTCGCTCTCCGCGAGTCTGATCTTCGACCAGCACGGCGTGCGGGTCGACAAAGCGGGCGTGCCCCATGAATAGGTCAATCCTATTGCGCATCAACTGGTTTCGGATCACATCAGCTTGCTTGCCGATGACATGCGCAGTGCGGTCCAACAAGTCGGCCGGCGTGATCTTGTCCCTGACCTGGTAGCTGGCGCCGTACAGCTCGCGTTGGCTCATACCGGTGAGGTAGAGCACCGCCTCGCGCAATGTCTTCGAGGGAATCGTGTCGGTGTTGACACAGACCCCGCCGAGCACCCGGCCGCGTTCGACGACCGCGACCGTCTTGCCGAGCTTGGCAGCGGCGATTGCGGCCTTCTGTCCGCCCGGCCCCGACCCGAGGACGACGACGTCGTATTCCAGCACCGAACCCATGAGTAGACATCTACGTCGGATTCGGGAGTTCCTGCAGCCTGAACCGCGATCAGCGGCCGGTGGTGCGCGGTCACACGACACACAGTGGCGATTTCGTCCACAACCGGCCCCTCGGCGAAGTCGCACAGGTGCTACTTGACGGTGATGGTTGCCAGCGTGTGACTCATGACAAAGCATCCATCCGACTTTGAACTCGACCGCCCCGGTGCGCTGATCGCCGCGTTACCGGCCGTCCTCGGTTTTGCGCCGGAAAAATCGCTGGTCCTGGTGTCGATCGA
>NZ_CAXUCH010000079.1:6328-18385 GCF_964249325.1 uncultured Mycobacterium sp.
GCGGTGATGCGGGTGGATCTTTCCGCCGAGCTGACCGGGCGGGTCGGGCATCTCGCCGAGGTCGCCGCCGCCGCGGAGCCCGAGGCCGCGATTGCGGTGATCATCGACGCCGACGGTGCGCGCTGCCCGGTGTGCGCCGAGCAGTACCGCCAGCTGTGCACGGCGCTCACCGAGGCGTTGTCGCAACACGAAATTGTGTTGTGGGCGGCGCATGTGGTGGATCGAGTGGCGACCGGCGGGCGCTGGCACTGCGCCGACGGTTGCGGTTCCGGCGGTGTGATCGACGATCCATCAGCCTCGCCGCTGGCGGTCGCGGCGGTGCTGGACGGGCGGCGGCTCTACGCGCGGCGCGCCGATCTGCAGGCCGTGATCGCGGTCGACGACACGGCGGGCAGCGCTGAGCTGGCCGCCGCGATCGCCGGAGTGGCGGCGGCACGCGACGAGGCATATCGCATCGACCCCGATGCAACAGGGCGCCACGACGTCGAGGATTTGATGGCCGCCGCTGCTCGTGTTGCCGACGACCAACCGCTCTGTACGGCCGAGCTGGCGAGACTGGCCTGCGCGCTGACCGATGTCCAGGTCCGCGACACGATGTATGCCCTTGCCGTCGGCGTCAACGCCGGAGAGGCCGAGTCCTTGTGGACGGTGCTGTCGCGCCAACTGCCCGAGCCGTGGCGGGTCGAGGCGCTGGTGCTGCTGGCGTTCAGCGCCTACGCCCGCGGCGACGGGCCGCTGGCCGGAGTGTCGCTGGACGCGGCGCTGCGCTGTGAGCCTGGGCACCGGATGGCGGGCATGCTGGACCGGGCGCTGCAGTCGGGCCTGCGGCCCGAGCGGATCCGAGAACTAGGGCTTACCGGTTATCGACTGGCGAAACGGCTCGGGGTGCAGCTACCGCCGCGGCGGGCATTCGGTCAGCGCGCGGTATAGGGCTAGACCTTTTCCACCTTGACGGCATGGGCCATCTCGTGCGGCAGGGTCACATTCTCGTGGCCCGGTATCACGATGGTCACCCCGCCGGACGGGTTGGTCTCGACGGTCACCCGCGCATTCGGCACGACACCGGCGTCCTTGAGCCGGGTGATCAGGTCAATGTCGCCCTGGACGTGTTCGGTGAGCTGGCGGACGACCACGGCCACCGGTGAGCCCGACGGCAGCTCTGTCAGCCGCACCAGGTTGGCGTCTTCGGAGCCGAAACCCGGTCCCACGCCCAGATCCTTCAGCCCGGGAATCGGATTGCCGAACGGGGAGGTGGTCGGGTTGTTGAGCACCTGCACGAGCCGGCGCTCGACGTCCTCGCTCATCACGTGCTCCCACCGGCAGGCCTCGGCGTGCACTTCTTCCCACGGCAAGCCGATCACATCGACCAGCAGCCGCTCAGCGAGCCGGTGCTTGCGCATCACCGCGATCGCCAGCGCCCGGCCCTTGTCGGTGAGCTCCAGGTGGCGGTCTCCGGCCACCCGCAGCAGTCCATCGCGCTCCATCCGTGACACGGTCTGGCTGACGGTGGGACCGCTCTGCTCGAGCCGCTCGGCGATGCGTGCGCGCAGCGGCGTCACGCCCTCTTCCTCGAGGTCGTAGATCGTCCGCAGGTACATCTCGGTGGTGTCAACCAGCTCGTTCATTCCGCACCCTCCATCGCCGCCGAGTCTACTTGCCTAGCTGCGAGAATGGTTCACTAACACTCCAGGGCAGCGCGGCGCCCGCCGTGGTGTGCGGCGGGCGCCGCTCGCTCGTGTCCGCTGGTGGCGTTAACTGGCGTAGGAACGCAGCCGGTCGGCGCGCTCGCCGTGGCGCAGCTTGGCCATGACTTCCCGCTCGATCTGCCGAACCCGCTCACGCGACAAACCGAACAGCTTGCCGATTTGATCCAGGGTGCGCGGCTGGCCGTCGTCGAGGCCGAACCGCAGCCGGATTACCTGATGCTCACGCTCGTCGAGCGTGGCCAGCACACTGCGGATGTCGGTGTGCAGCAGCTCGGCGATCACCGCGTTCTCCGCGGACATCGCCTCAGCGTCCTCGATGAAATCGCCAAGGGGAGCTTCCTCGTCCGAGCCGACCGGCATGTCAAGGCTCACCGGGTCACGGCTGTGCTCCAGCAGGTCGTTGATCTTGTCGATCGGAATACCGGATTCCGCGGCAAGTTCATGGTCGGTGGCCTCGCGGCCCAGGTTCTGGTGCATCTCCCGCTTGATTCGCGCCAGCTTGTTGACCTGCTCGACCAGATGGACCGGCAGCCGGATCGTGCGACTCTGGTCGGCCATACCCCGCGTGATGGCTTGGCGGATCCACCACGTGGCATACGTGGAGAACTTGAATCCTTTTGTGTAATCGAACTTCTCCATTGCGCGGATCAGGCCGAGATTGCCCTCCTGAATGAGGTCAAGCAGCGGCATACCCCGTCCGGTGTAGCGCTTTGCCAGCGACACCACCAGCCGCAAGTTGGCTTCCAGCAGATGCCGCCGCGCTGCCTCACCGTCGCGGACCACCATCGCCAGTTCCCGTTTGCGGTTCTCCCCGAGGCGCTTCCGGGCTTCCAGCAGATACTGGGCATAGAGCCCCGCCTCGATGCGCTTGGCCAGCTCGACCTCGTCGGCGGCATTGAGCAACGCGGTCTTGCCGATGCCGTTCAGATACACGCGCACCAGGTCGGCGGCTGGGCTCTGAGCGTCCAGATCGCTGTCAACCCGGCTTGTGGTGGCATTTGCCATAGCGCCCTCCCGATCGGCTTGAACTGTCATGTGGTCCAACGACCAACCCGCTCGATGAGTTCCCACCGGGCGGCTATCTCACACCCGTTGACGTGCGCGAATGTGCCGACGACCTGAGAATGTCCTGAGAACTGTGGCGGGTGGCCGGTTATGCGGAACCGTCACCCGCCGAGGGCGGCGAGTCCGGTTGCGGTGGCGCCGGTCTGTGCTGTTCGAGTGCTGGCCGTTCGGCGGTCGGGAACAGTGGCGTGCGGCGCGGGACGTTGTCGAAGCGCCGGGGTTCGTCGGCGCGACGCGGCGGCCGGTCGTTGGCGATCAACACCGCCATCCACGGCAAGGGCACCGAGGCGGCCACGATCAGAAGTGAGATCAGCCCGTTGTGCCAGGCGCCATAGGCGAGTGCCGCCAGCACCAGCGCCGGTACCCGGAAGGCCATCAGGGTCAGGTACTTACGCACCCGCTCGCGATGCTGCACCTCATATGAGGGTGCGGCGGCGGTGATGAGGACTGGGCGACCGTCGTCGTCGAAACCCAGCTCCGAGCCGCGCTTCATTTCTCCACTGTCCCACAATTGGTCGACGTCGGCTCAAACAGTTTTACGGCCCGGGTCTGCGGCACAATATGGGCTATGCAGACCGAGACGATCGAGCGCACCGATACCGAAGAACAGGTCGACGACGGGACCGGCAGCGACACCCCCAAGTACTTCCACTACGTCAAAAAAGACAAGATCGCCGAAAGTGCGGTGATGGGCACACATGTCGTCGCCCTGTGCGGCGAGGTGTTTCCGGTAACGCGGTCGGCGAAACCGGGTTCCCCGGTCTGCCCGGAGTGCAAGCGAATTTACGAGAGGCTCAAAAAGGACTGACGCGCTCGGTTGCTTAGGCGTCCAGCGGCGCTGCGTTGGCTTCTAGCACCGCGGACAACTCGATCAGCTTGGCCTCGTGCTTGTTGGCGTGATGCTGGCAGAAGAGAAGCTCAGCGCCGGACGGCAGCGTGGCACGCACACGGGCGGCCGCGCCGCACCGATCGCACCGATCAGCCCGGGTGAGTTCGGGACTGGTCAATGTGGCGTTCATGGCTTCTCCGTTCCTGACGTGTCTCCACTGTCTCAGACGTTTCGGCTTTAGGCCTTTGTTCCCCTGGGGGTACCCGGTGTGTCGTTTCTCACGCGCGCTCGGTTACGTCTACGGGCACCCTGGTGGTGTGACGTCCGTCTCCCGCGTCCTCACCCACCTGTGCTCGGCGCGGGCGTGGTCGTGCGCACGGGCCTGCGGGCAGGTTCGCCCGGAGTCGCTGAGGAGCGCCGGGCTCGTCCATTTGTCGACGCCGCAGCAGGTTCACCTGCCGGCCAACCGGCTCTATCGCGGACGTCAGGATCTGGTGTTGCTGCATATCGATCCGGCCCGGCTCGACTCACCGGTGCGCTGGGAACCGGGCGAACCAACGGATCCGGAGTCGATGTTGTTCCCGCACCTGTACGGTCCGCTGCCGGTCACCGCTGTGACCAAGGTCACCGCCTACCGGCCCGGACCGGACGGCACCTTTCCGCCGGTCGCAGAACCGACATAGGCGTCGGCTTCTATCTCCACCAGCAAGCCCGGGGCGATAAGCGCCGAGACTTCGACCATGGTGGCGGCGGGCCGGATCTGACCGAAAACCTCGGCGTGCACCGCGGCGACCTCGCGCCATCGTGAAATGTCGGTCACGTAGATGCGGGTGCGCACGACCTCGGACAACGCCGCGCCGGCCTCGCCGAGAGCAATCGCGATGCGGCGCAAAGCATCTCGGGTCTGAGCGCAGATGTCATCGACTGGTCCGGCGCCGGTCGTGCCGGCGACGGCGACGTATGGGCCCACCCGCACCGCTCGGGAATAGCCGACGGCTGCTTCGAAATCCGAGCCGGACGACACCAAAACGCGGCTGTCTGACATGCGGTCACGTTAAGTCGGCGTGGTCGTCGACGCAGCCGAATTATCATCCGGCGCCCGGATGGTCGCGGCCGTAGTCCCGCTGAGGCCCGGTTTGCGCGGGTGCATGATGAGAGGCATGCCACCAAAGCCGACTATGTACCGTTGACGTCTCGAAATTCACCGCCGAATAGCGTAGCGAGATCAGAAGGTTTATCGCCGATCTAGGCAACCCGAATGTTTTTATAGTGGGAGATTACGGAAGTGGCGGGTGACATTTTCTTCTCCAACATCACTGGTCTAGTTCCGGTGGTGCGGTGGAGTATGTCATAAGGTGTTTCTGGCGAATCGGGTGCCCGACCCGTCAACAAGGAACAGCCTTATCGAGATGGCCGATGCGGGTGTAAACCTTTTGGATCTCAGCGATCCAACACGCGCGGAGCTCGTCGATCCCATCGCTGACGAACTGCCGTCCCGTGTCGCGGGCTTGTAAGACACACAATTGCGTCGGAGGTATTCGAAGAGCTATATCGGTTCATCCCGTGAGCAGCAGGACTATAACCGAAATCCGACTAGAGAAACCTACTTCACGGTTGGTCCCAACCCTGCGAAAAATTTCCACCTGAAGACTCTTATGCAATCTGTTCTTTCGCATCTAACAAGGTGGACTACGTTCGTATTGACGCCTCGGAGTACACCCCGGAGCAACGCGCAATGGTCCGCGATTACGTCGCCGAAGTTGCCAATCCGCGAGTGCTCATTGTGGGCGACGAACGATAGGAGCGCGGTGGCGCTCGCGCGGAGGTGATCTGCCGGGGGAGCCAGCCTCGTGATCCGATGCCGATGCAGGCAACTTCAACGCTCCCACACAATCGGTGATCTTGATTAGCCTGCGATACGTGTCGAGGCGCGTCAGTCCAGGTAGTCCCGCAACACTTGCGAACGGCTGGGGTGGCGCAGCTTCGACATCGTCTTCGACTCGATTTGGCGGATGCGCTCGCGGGTGACGCCGTAGACCTGGCCGATCTCGTCAAGGGTGCGCGGTTGGCCGTCGGTGAGCCCGAAGCGCAGCCGTACCACGCCGGCTTCGCGTTCGGAGAGCGTCTCCAACACCGACTGCAGCTGGTCCTGCAGCAGAGTGAACGACACGGCGTCGACGGCCACCACGGCTTCACTGTCTTCGATGAAATCGCCGAGCTGGCTGTCACCCTCGTCACCGATGGTCTGATCCAACGAGATCGGCTCACGGGCATACTGCTGGATCTCCAGCACCTTCTCCGGCGTGATGTCCATCTCCTTGGCCAGCTCCTCAGGCGTGGGCTCCCGGCCCAGGTCCTGCAGCAGCTCGCGTTGGATGCGGCCGAGCTTGTTGATCACCTCGACCATGTGCACCGGTATTCGGATGGTGCGCGCCTGGTCTGCCATGGCCCGCGTGATGGCCTGCCGGATCCACCATGTCGCATACGTGGAGAACTTGTAGCCCTTGGTGTAGTCGAACTTCTCGACCGCACGGATCAAACCCAGGTTGCCTTCCTGGATTAGGTCCAAAAACGCCATCCCGCGACCGGTGTAGCGCTTGGCCAGTGACACCACCAGACGCAGATTTGCTTCCAGCAGATGGTTTTTCGCACGGTCGCCGTCGCGGCAGATCCACATCATGTCGCGGCGCTGGGCGGCCGGCAGCTTCTCGCCGCGCTCGGCCATTTCGGCCAGCAGCTGGCTGGCGTACAAGCCGGCCTCGATCCGCTTGGCCAGCTCGACCTCTTCCTCCGCGTTGAGCAGCGCGACCTTGCCAATCTGCTTGAGGTAGGCGCGAACGGAGTCCGCCGATGCGGTGAGTTCGGCGTCTTTGCGCGCCTGGCGCAACGCCTCGGACTCGTCTTCGTCCCATACGAAATCGCCTGAGGCCTTGTCCTTTTCGCTCGGCTCAGTGATCTGTTCGTCGTCCTCGACGGTGTCTTCGACGGCTATGGTGGGCGCGGCGGCGTCGACGTCGACGGTGTCGGCTTGCTCGAGGTCGGCAACCTCGCTTTCGGGCGCTACCTCCTCGAGGTCATCGAGACTCAGGTCGGCGGGGTCGATATCGATGTCGTCCGGTTCGATATCGGCGTCCGGCTCACCACCGAGATCCGCCTCGGCGTCGACGTCCTCGACTAGGGCGTCGGCAACCACCTCGACATCCTTTGGCGCCGCGGCCTTCTTTGGGCGGCTCCGCGACGGCTTGGCGGCGGCACTTTTGGCCGGGGCGTGGTCCTTCTTCGTGGTCTCGGCACGTTTGGCGCTAGTGGCCTTCGCGGCCTGTGAAGTGGTCTTGCTTGCGCGAGGGGCGCTCTTGGTGGCCCGCTTGGAAGAGGCGGACCCGTTGGTGGACTTTTCGGCGGGTCGCTTTGCCCCGGCCTTGGCGGGGGCCTTGGTGGCGGAGCGTTTCACCGGCTCATCGGTTGACGGGCTTGCTTTGGTCGCTGCCACGTACACCCCTTCGGTCGGACTCACTTCCGGTGCGCTTGGGCGTGCTTGACCGAAAGTTTCGGTTATGTCGAATGTCGGCGTGGATACTCGCCGCTATCGGTTGGGCGGCCGCCGGTGACCATTGTAACGACAGCATGGGTAGAACCCGGCTGAGCGGGCAAATTTCAATGTGTCACGTCTGTGGTAGCCGCCATTGCCGCGCCGACAATGCCGGCACTGTTTTGTAAAGCCGCCGGCACCACCGGGGTCCGGTTTGTGAGCAGCGGCACCCATTTGTCGGCTTTACGGCTAATGCCGCCGCCGACGATGAACAGATCGGGCCACATCGCGTTCTCGATCGCGACCAGCACCTTCGTCACGTGGCGCGTCCACTTCTCATAACTCCAGCCGCGCCTTTCTTTGACCGAAGACGCCGCCCGGTGCTCGGCTTCCTTGCCGCCCACCTCCAGGTGGCCGAACTCGGTATTGGGTAGCAACTTCCCGTTGTGGATGACCGCCGACCCGATCCCCGTCCCGAAGGTCAGCAGCACGACGACGCCGGATTGGTCTTTGCCGGCCCCATACCGCTCTTCGGCCAGCCCTGCGGCGTCGGCGTCGTTGACCACGACGACTTCTTGACCGGCAAGTTCGGCGCTGATGACATCGCGAGCGCTGATGCCGATCCACGACTTGTCAACGTTGGCGGCGGTTTGCACGACACCTTCGGTGACGACGCCGGGATAGGTCACCCCGAGCGGACCGGTCCAACCGAACTCGTTGACAACCGCGGCGATGGTCTTGGCGACGGCCGCCGGAGTGGCCGGTTGTGTGGTCGGCAGCTTGAACCTGTCGCCGACGAGCTGCCCGGTGGTCAGGTCGGCGATGCCGCCCTTGATGCCGCTGCCGCCGACGTCGACGCCGAACCCGCGTAGCGGCGGCGTGATGCCGGCCGCATCGGTACCGATTGCGTCCGTGCTCGGCTCGGTGCTGCTCATCGGATCTCCTCGACGAGGGGTGGCTGCCCACACCTTAGCCCGACGACGATGCAGGTCGGGACGACCTGAGGAGGAGTCGGGCAATCCGAGCGCAGCCCGACGACGATGCAGGTCGGGACGACCTGAGGAGGAGCCGGGCAATCCGAGCGCAGCCCGACGACAACGCGGGCCTGGGTAGAACTGCTGGTCTGGCGGCGCGTGACTACCCGCTTTCGGCCCCTGTGATGCGATAGACCGGTGACGACAGCTGACAACCAGCCAGCGCACCTGCGTTCGGTGGCCGAAACGTTGGCCGCGGAGGCCGCTGCTTTCGTGCGGCGTCGCCGTGCCGAGGTGTTCGGCATCGACGCTCGCGATGCCGACGCGGCGGTGCGGACCAAGAGCACCCCCACGGATCCGGTGACCATCGTGGACACCGATACCGAGCGGCTACTGCGGGACCGCTTGGCGCAGCTGCGTTCCGGCGACCCGATTCTGGGGGAGGAGGGCGGTGGGCCCACCGATGCGACCCGCACCGACGGCGCTGTCACCTGGGTGCTCGATCCGATCGACGGCACAGTGAATTTCGTCTACGGGATCCCCGCTTACGCGGTGTCGGTTGCGGCCCAGGTCGGCGGTGTCTCCGTGGCCGGTGCCGTCGCCGATGTCGCAGCCGGCCGGGTGTACTCGGCCGGAGCCGGGCTCGGGGCACACGTCAGCGACGAGAACGGGACACGGCCGTTACGCTGCGCCGCCGTCGAGGATTTGTCGATGGCGTTGCTCGGCACCGGATTCGGGTACTCCAGGCAGCGCCGCGCTGCCCAGGCCGCGCTGCTGGCCCGGCTGCTGCCGGTGGTCCGTGATGTGCGCCGCATCGGTTCGGCGGCGCTGGACCTGTGCATGGTGGCCGCTGGCCGGCTGGATGCCTACTACGAGCACGGTTTGCACCTGTGGGATTGCGCGGCCGGGGCATTGATCGCCGCCGAGGCTGGCGCCTGGGTGCTGCTGCCTGCACGCGACGGGCCGGGCGGCACTGCCGGCCTGGTGGTGGCTGCCGCGCCGGGAATCGCTGACCAACTGCTGGCCGCGCTCGAGCAGTTCGACGGCCTGCGGCCAATGCGTGACTAAGGCCTAATTGCCCGACTCCTCAGCAGCAGGCCGTTCGTATCGTCGTCGGGCGGGCCCGGTCAGCAGCTGTTGGAGTGGATCTTCGACACCAGAGCCGGATCGGACTCCTCGGTGGCATCCGGGCGCAGACTGGCCAGCACGGTCTCAATGTCGTCACTGTGCGCCAGCGTGCTGAAGTCAGTGCCAAGGGCGAGGTCGACGGAGTCGTCGGCGCGGTCATCGCGGAACAATTCGGCGCAAGGGGCCACCAGCCACACGGCGGCCGCCGAGCCTTGGCCGGCTTCACCGAAACGGATCTGGCCCTGGCAGTTCAGCCTGGTGTTGGCGTAGATGGGGTCATTGGCAGCGCTCGGTTGCGCAAAGCCCAAGTCGCGCAAGGCGTCGGCGACATCGGCGGCCTGACCGCCGCGTCCGCTGGCGTTGAGCACGTGGACCTTGGTTTCGGCGAGTTTGGCGGGGGTGACGTTCACCATCGTGCTTCGCGGCACTTGTTCGCCCAGGTGTGGCGGCTCGCCATTGGGCTCTGGCGGGGGCGGGTTACAGACTGCGGTCTCGTGCAGGTCGGTCGAGCGGGTCAGCGCCATTGTCCACACCACTCCGGTTATCAGAAGCAGCACCAGCAAAAGAGCAACAGCCGGCCGGGGATTGCGTCGCCGAAAGGGCCGGCCGTGCTTGTCGAAAGCGGTGCCTTCTGTGATTTGCGCGACCACGTACGCACTCTAAACGCAATGTTTAAAACGGCACACGGAGGGCAAATGTGGTGTGTGATGTAAATCACACTTGAAGGAACCCAGATACGGGCACGAATCGTTTGGTGGATGCGTTCGACGCTGGTACAAAGCGTTGCTTGCAAGGTAACGAGGGGATGCAAGATGCCTACCGACTATGACGCCCCGCGGCGCACCGAGACCGATGACGTTTCGGAGGATTCGCTAGAGGAGCTCAAAGCACGGCGGAACGAAGCCGCGTCGGCCGTGGTCGACGTCGACGAATCGGAAACCGCTGAATCCTTCGAACTGCCCGGCGCCGACTTGTCCGGCGAAGAGCTGTCCGTTCGTGTCATTCCCAAGCAGGCTGACGAGTTCACCTGCTCGAGCTGCTTTTTGGTCCAACACCGCAGCCGGCTCGCCAGCGAGAAAAACGGCGTGATGATCTGTACCGACTGCGCGGCCTGACCGGCCTGCGAGTCAGCTGCGCAATGCCGACAGCACCCGGTCTGGGTGACGGCAGCTCACCAGCCAATACGGCGTCGGATCGTCGGGGTCATCGAGAACGACCAGCACCATCGGCCCGATCCAGCCGCGGTGCAACACGTATGCCGCGGGATCCAGCTGGCGCCCGAGCGCCGCGGACTTCGCCGAACGCGGGACCTCTGCCGAGCGGGCTATCACGGTGATCGGCAAATGCGCTTGGCCGGCCCATAATTCGACGCCATCGTCGCCGACAGTAATCTGGATTTCGAAGCGCCCCAACCACAGCAGCGCCGCGGCGGCGACCACGAGCAACACGACGAAGGGCAACCATTCCGGCAGGTCAGGAATGCCGAGATTGACTTCGAATGCGATCAGCGCGGCCAGCCCGAAACCCAGCGGCCACCACCACCACGGCACCCAGAGTCGCTCGCGATACCGCACGCTTTGTGGCGCGACGCGCGTTCCGGACACGCGGCCAAGGGTAGTCTGTGGCCCCGTGTCGACCAGTCTGGCGGTTGTCCGCTTGGACCGCGGACTCCCATTGCCCAACCGCGCCCACGACGGTGATGCCGGGGTAGATCTCTACAGCGCCGAAGACGTAGAGCTGGCGCCGGGTCAGCGTGCGCTGGTGCGCACCGGCATCGCGGTTGCCATCCCGTACGGAATGGTCGGCTTGGTGCATCCACGCTCGGGTTTGGCTGCGCGCGTTGGACTTTCGATTGTCAACAGTCCGGGCACCATCGACGCCGGCTACCGCGGGGAGATCAAGGTGGCGCTGATCAACCTTGACCCGGTCACGCCAATCGTCGTGCATCGCGGCGACCGCATCGCTCAGCTGCTGGTACAACAGGTCGAGCTGGTCGAGGTGGTTGAGGTTTCGTCGTTCGACGAGGCCGGATTGGCCGAGACATCCCGGGGCGACGGCGGCCACGGTTCCTCCGGCGGACATGCGAGTTTGTGACCTCGCGCGGCGACGATGCAGAGCGAAGCGATGAGGAGGAGGAGCGGCGCGGGCTATGGCATTCGGTAGACGCAAATACAAAGGCGCCCAAGACGACACCACGCCGGAACCGGAGGCGGCAACCACCCCGGCGAAAAGCGAGGCTGCCGTCGAGTCGGAGCCATCCGAAGATCTGGACGGCCCTTTCGACATCGAGGATTTCGACGACCCGGCCGCCGCCGAGCTGGCCCGCTTGGACCTCGGCTCAGTGCTGATACCGATGCCCGACGCAGGCCAGGTGCAGGTCGAGGTCTCTGAGGCCGGCATTCCGAGCGCGATATGGGTCGTCACACCCAACGGCCGCTACACCATTGCCGCCTATGCGGCGCCGAAGACGGGCGGTTTGTGGCGCGAGGTGGCCGCCGAGCTCGCCGAGTCGCTGCGCAAAGACTCGGTCAACGTCAGCATTCAAGACGGCCCGTGGGGCCGTGAAGTGGTCGGTGTCGCGACCGGTGCGGTGCGGTTCATCGGGGTCGACGGTTACCGCTGGATGATCCGCTGTGTGGTCAACGGTTCGCACGAGACCATCGACGCGCTCACCCAGGAAGCACGAGAAGCATTGGCAGACACCGTGATTCGCCGCGGCGATACGCCGCTGCCGGTCAGGACGCCGTTGCCGGTCCAGCTGCCCGAGCCGATGGCGGCGCAGCTGCGTGAGGCCGCTGCCGCCCAGCAGGCCGCGGCGCAACAACC
>NZ_CAXUCH010000080.1:0-18301 GCF_964249325.1 uncultured Mycobacterium sp.
TACCCGCGACACGACGCTGTACCGCTATCTGTGGCGCAGCGTTTTGGCCTTCGACGGGGCGTCTCGGTTCCGCCGCAGGCTAGCGGACGCGGGGTTCGCCGCGGTGCACAGCGAAACCATGCCCGGTTGGGAAACCAACATCGTGCATACCTTCCTCGGGGATGCACCCCGATGACCGATCGCCGTCGCCAAATTCATCCGGCACGGCCAGGGCTGCCCAACGCCGACGCGCTGCCCACCCGGCCGCGCGCCGTGGTTGTCGGCGCCGGCATCGCGGGACTGGCTGCCGCCACCGGGCTCGCCGAACGCGGAATCCGGGTAGACATCGTCGAGCGAGAGCACTACCTCGGCGGACGAGTCGGCGGCTGGACCGAGCAGCACGACGGCGCACAGTGGGCGATGAACCGCGGATTTCACGCATTCTTCCGCCAGTACTACAACTTGCGCGCGCTGCTGCGCCGCATCGACCCGCGGCTATCCATGCTCACCGCGGTCGACGACTATCCGCTGATCGACGGCGCGGGCCGCCGCGACAGCTTTTGGGGCCTGCCCCGCACCCCGCCGTGGAATGCACTCGCGTTTGCCTTGCGCAGCCCGACTTTTCGGCTTCGGGATCTGGCCCGGCTCAACGCGCGGGCGGCGGCCCCGTTGGCTGCGGTGTCGGTGCCCGACATCTACCGACGGCTCGACCACCTCGACGCCGAAACGTTCCTCAAGGCCATCAATTTTCCCGACGCGGCCCCTCATCTCGCCTTCGAGGTGTTCTCGCGCAGCTTCTTCGCCGACCCCGGCCAGTTGTCGGCAGCCGAACTGGCGACGATGTTTCACATCTAC
The DNA here is from genome assembly GCF_964249325.1 of uncultured Mycobacterium sp. Classification (NCBI taxonomy): domain Bacteria; kingdom Bacillati; phylum Actinomycetota; class Actinomycetes; order Mycobacteriales; family Mycobacteriaceae; genus Mycobacterium; species uncultured Mycobacterium sp. The sequence continues at coordinate 835 of NZ_CAXUCH010000080.1, forward strand.
TTCCTCGGCTCCAGCGAGGGCCTGATTTTCGACGTCGCCAACGCGAACTTCGACACCGCCCTGTGGGGCCCGCTACAGCGCTACCTGTCCGAGCAGGGTGCCCGGTTTCAGCTGGGCACCACCGTTACCAGCATCAGTCCCGCCGCCGCGAAAACCTTTCGGCTGCATACTGATTCCGGGGAATACCTCGACGCCGACGCTGTCGTGCTGGCCACCGATGTGGCCGGTATCCAGCAGATCGTGGCGGCATCACCCGAGCTTGGTGACGATCTGTGGCGGGCACGAATACGGCGGCTGCGCACCGCGCCCCCGTTTGCGGTGCACCGGCTGTGGCTCGACCGGCCGGTCGCTTCGCAGCGGTCTGCATTCATGGGGACCGCCGGCCATGAGCCGCTGGACAACATCAGCGTGCTGGAACGCTACGAGCGCGAAGCGGCCCACTGGTCACAGCAACATCGCGGCTCGGTTGTGGAGCTACACTCCTACGCCGTGCAATCGGCGGTTTCCGACACCGCGCTGCTGCGGCAGCTGCACGCGATCTATCCGGAAACCACTACTGCGCAGGTGGTTACCCGGCGGGTGCTGTGCCGAAGCGATTGTCCGCTGTTCGCCCCGGGTACCCATGCTCACCGGCCCGGTGTGACGACACCGCACCCGAGTCTGGTGCTGGCCGGCGACGGCATCCGCATCGACTTGCCGGTCGCGCTGATGGAACGCGCAGCCACCACCGGCTGGTCGGCCGCAAACCAGTTGCTGACGCAATGGGGACTCGCCGGCCATCCGCTGTGCACCGTTCCCAACCGGGGACGTTCGGCGCTGCTGGGCCGGCTGGCCGCCGCGGGAAGCCGGCCGAGCTGATGAACATCGGCGACCACATGCGCCAACGGTGGCCCAAAGAATGGCCCGTGCAATACGTTCCGAAAACCCAGTGGGCCGCGCAGCGCCCGACGTACCGCGACGCACAGCCGGCGATCATCGAAACCGCGCTGAACCGATCCCAGCGCAGGCCCACCGGCAACTGGTATGCGTTCGCGGCAAGCCGAGACCTGCGCCCCCGCCGCCCCTTCGGCACCCGGGTCGCCGGCGTCGAACTGGTCGCGTGGCGCGGAGAGGACGACAGGCTGCATGTCGGTCCGCGTGCGTGTCCACACTTGGGTGCGGATTTGGCCACCGCGACGGTGCGCAAGGGCGCTTTGATCTGTCGCTGGCACGGGCTGAGGCTCGACCCCGACGGGGAACGATGCGGCTGGAAAACGTTACCCAGTTACGACGACGGTGTGCTGACGTGGGTGCGTCTCGACGCCGCCGGCGGTGAAGCGCCGCTGGAGCGGCCGGTGCTTCCCGCCAGGCCAGGCGGCGACGTCCTGCACGCCGTCACGCGGGTGGTCGGTGTCTGCGAACCGCAAGACATCATCGCCAACCGACTCGATCCGTGGCATGGTGGGTGGTACCACCCGTATTCGTTCACCCGCCTGAAGGTGCTCGCCACTCCCGCCGAGGAGACCGACCGGTTCTTGGTCGCAGTGACGTTCCGCATCGGCCGCCTGGGCGTACCGGCCGTCGCCGAATTCACCAGCCCAGAGGCACGCACCATCGTCATGCGCATCGTCGACGGAGAAGGAACCGGCAGCGTCGTCGAAACCCACGCCACCCCAATCGGTTCCGATGCCACCGACCATTCGCACACCGCCGTGATCGAAGCGGTGATCGCCCACTCCGACCGTCGAGGCTTTCGGCAGGCACGCCGGGCCGGCCCGCTGGTCGCGGGGCTGATGCGCTACGCCGCCGCCCGACTCTGGCGAGACGACTTGGCTTATGCCGAGCGGCGTTACCGGCTACGTACCGGTGCGACCTGGCCGTGATACGACGTCCGATGAACAAGCTGTATTCCGGCGTCGTTGTCACCACCGTCGGCGCCCACTTCGCTTACTTGCTCTATCTGCCGAGCGGCGGCTTCCTGGCGCTGCGCTGGCCGCGCAGCATCCTGCTGCATATCCCGGCCGTCATCTGGGGTGCTGGCGTTGTCGCGTTGGACTTCCCGTGTCCGCTCACCGGGCTCGAGCAATGGGCGCGCACCCGAGCCGGGATGAATCCCTTACCAGCGTCCGGATTCGTCGACCGCTACATCGCCGGTGTGTGCTATCCCGCAAATCGCACCGGCATCGCGCAGCTGCTCGCCTTCGTCGCGGTCGGGCTCTCCTGGATTGCATTCGGCTGGAGACTCAAACGCTTAAGCTTCCGGTGACCTCAGTGATGCCGACGGCAACTAATCTTTGTCTTAGCGCAGTCAAGCCCTTTCGTAGTCGTCCGGGCGGTTGCGGGTTTTGCACGGTCGCTTAGACGGGTACTTGGGCCGGATATGAACCAAACGAGTGTTTGTCGTTTGCCGCCCAGGCTGTGGTATGGCTGACGGCGTCATGCTCACAGTCGACCGGGTGATCGCCGCCGCACCGCAAGCGGTGTGGAAGCTACTAGTCGACCTCGACGATTGGTCGCGATGGGGTCCACCGATCCGGCGGGCCGTACTCGATTCTGGTTATGATCATCTGACTCGACATGCAACAGGCACCGTCTACACATGGCTGCCGGTGGGGGTGCCGTTCGTGATCACCGAGTTCGAGCCGAACAGATATTGGGCCTGGACGGTGGCCGGGCTTCCCGCCACCAGCCACCGGGTCGATCCGGTAGACGGCGGTGCGCGGGTAACGATCGGTGTCCCGTGGTGGTCGGCGGCGTATCTAACCGTGTGCTCGATTGCCTTGCGGCGCATAGAAAGGCTGCTGGTCGCACCCCTGTAGTCCCGATGATCGTTGGCTGCGCCGTGGTGGCAACCGAAGTGAAGTGTCCAGCGGCTAACCGACTTCCGGGTGCCCAGCCGCCACAAGCGCCGCACCGGCGGTCGCGGCGGCCCCGGCCCGTCGCCAGACCCAGCCACCGCTTCGCAGGCGGCACGTCAGACCAGGCACCGGTGATCCCAGCGATGTCACCGCAATCGGACAACACGCCGGCGATCAGCCAGGTATGGATCCGCCCGCCGCCGCGAATCGCGGAAAGCACACCGAGCCCAACACCGACCTCCCGGCCGCCCATGCCACGTAGATACGCCTGAGCCCCGGGCGTAGCGCCGCCCTCACCGGCGATCAACCGTCCGGCAGTCGCCGGTGCTACCAACGCCGCTATCCCGAATACGACCCGGGCAATCCCGTACAACACGACAGCGCGCATACCCCAGCCAGCCCTAACACGTCTCGATGTCATGTCACTCAGCATTCGTGGGAGTCTCAGTGCCTGGCTGCTCCACCATGCGTTTGATGTTGCTCAAGGCCTCGTCAATGCCATGTTGAACAGCCCGATTGCCGTCGAGGACACGGGCGGTGTGCAGATTCAAGTCGACCCGCGAACCGTCGCGCAATTCGACGACATGCAGATAGCCCAAATACTCGCTCGGGCCTGTCGAACCCCAGTCGATTCGCCGTGAGTCTTCGTTCACCCGGAACCATGCGTCGGCACTCACCACTCGGCCGTCCGGCAGGTTGGCGGTCGTGGTGATCTTGTCGCCGGCGCCCGGTTCGGCGGAGGTGAGCTGCGAAAAATAGTGCGTCAAGTTGTTGACATCGGCGAAGAGCGGAAGAGGACCTCACTATCCGCGCCGACTGCGATCGATCCTGTGAACTGTCCCATCGGCACCGGATACCCCAATCCGATGACGTCTATCGGTGCAGTTCGTCGACGGTGCCAGCAATTGGGATTGTCCCGGCGTGCCTACGTCACATGACGACGCAAACTGCCGCCCGTCAACGCTTCTCCCTCCCCCGCATTGCCGACGACGATGACCCAGCGCGGGTGTCAGTTCACCGCAGTCGAGGCGCCACCGATAGCGCCGCCTGCTTTCACTGCGGCGACAGCCACGCGGTGATCGACGACGCGAGAGGGATAGTGCGGCGCCGCGCCGGGCGGTAATTCCCATGGCGTATGCACTTTCTGCGTGGTGATGTGGCCGAGTTCGGGAACCCAGCGTCGCACATAGTCCCCTTTGGGATCGAAGCGTTCAGCTTGCCGCACCGGGTTGAGTACGCGGTAGGGGCGGGTATCGGTCCCGGTGCCGGCCACCCACTGCCAGTTGAGCTGGTTGTTGGCCACGTCGCCGTCGACCAGCAAGCTCATGAAATGCTGCGCGCCGAGCCGCCAATCCAGCCGCAGCGTTTTGGTCAAGAAGCTGGCGGTGATCAGCCTTGCCCGGTTGTGCATCCAGCCCTCAGCCGCGAGCTGGCGCATTCCGGCATCGACGATCGGGTATCCGGTGCGGCCGCGGCGCCAGGCGTCCAACATGTCGGGATTCTGCTGCCAGCCGGCGCCGTTGTCGCGGTAATTTTGGTGCGCAATTTCGGGACGAGCCGCCAACAGCTGCGCGTAGAAGTCGCGCCAGGCGATCTGACGTATGAACGCTGCGCGTCCCTCGCTTGACGACCGGGTCCGATAGCAGACCTCAAGGGGCGAGATGCAGCCGAAATGAAGGTACGGGGAGAGCCGCGAAGTCGCGTCTGCGGCAAGATCGTCGTGGTAGGTGTGGTAATCATCGACCGGGCCGGCAAGCCATCTCTTCAGCATCCGTCTGGCAGCGGTTTCACCGCCCACAGTCAGCTCGGGCGATTGCACGCCACTGCATATCTGGCTCGCCGACGGAAGCGGCTCCCTAGCCACATCAGCAACTTTCAGCGCCCGTGGCGCCGGCAGCACACGCCGGGTCAGCGTGTGCAGCCATTTGCGGTAATAAGGAGTGAACACGGCGAAATGATCCTGCCCCCCGGCCGGAGTCAGCTCGGCGGGCTCGGACACTGTGACGCTCGACGAGTGAACTTTGAGGCTGCAGCCGTGCCGGGCCAGGCATTGCTGCAGCCGGTGCTCGCGGCGCCTCGAATAAGCGCTGACATCCGAAGCGACATGGACCTCCGTAATCGACAATTCGGACACCAGGCGCTCGACTTCGGTCACTACCTGGCCACCACGCAGGATCAGGCGCCCGCTGCGGCGGCGCAGCTGGTCGTCGAGTTCGGCGAGCGCAGCGGCAAGAAAGCCGGCCTTGTTGGGAGTCATGTAACTGCTGGCTACTATCGCTTCGTCGAGCACGAACAGCGGCACTAGCGCGTCGCCCGCGTGCTGGGCGGCGGTCAAGACCGGGTTGTCGTGCACGCGTAGGTCTCTGGTGAACAGCGCCATCGTGACGGCCATCGTGGTGTCCTTTACGGTCTTGAGCTGCTGAGGCGAAAAAACTGCCAGGCAAGGGTTACGGTGGATACTCGCCGAGTCGACGTTGCGGAGCCAAGACCTTGTCGAGGTCGTGCAGCCGCCGCATGCTGGTCGGCGGTCGAGACATCCGGCGGTTAACGGCGGGCTTCGCGGTAGGTGCGAGTCCGCAAAAACAGGCCCTGTTCACCGAGTTCGGCGGCGCGGCGGCACAGCGCCGAAAGCACCAGGTGGGCTTTCGATGATGAAATTGCTTGCGCTCGAAGACCGCCCGAAAGTCAATCAGCAGCACCGTCTGGTCGGGGTCGTCCAGAACGTGTCGACCCAGCTGGTCGGCGAAGAACCACCGGCGCGTCCCAGAAGTCATGTCCGCTTGAGATTTCAAGCGTCGAAGTGTGCCGTTCGACGGTCGGCAAGCACTGGTTGGATATCCTCACGCGGCAAGCCGTTTCGCCCCGCAGCGGCCGCCGCGATGTCGCGGGCGATACCGCCGAATAGTGCGTCACGCCACAGCGCGGACGCCGCCCAAAACACTTGGCCGCCAAGACCATATGGCTGAAACAACGCGCGTTGGCGGTAGACCGAGCCGCCGTTGCCGTCGGCGTGCACCGACAGCTCCAGCCATAGCCGGCCAGGCAGCGGGATGTCGGCGCGAAGACGCACCAGGGTCAGTCGGTCGATATGTTCGACGCGCCACCAATCCAGCACCTCGCCGGAATGCAGCCGGTGCGGATGACGTCGCGCCGGGCCAACTCCTGCCGCGCCGGCGATTGAGCCGATCCATCCGCGCAGTGCCCACGCCGGGGGCGCGGCGGACCACCCATGCTCGGCGCCGATCGACTCGACAACGCGCCAAAGCGTTTCGCGATCAGCTCGCACGTGGCGTTCGCACACATGCTCATGCAACGATCCGCCGGCCCAGAGCGGGTCGGTCGGCAACGGCCGTGCCGGTGATTCGTTCCCGTCGGGCCGAAACCAGCGCGTACGCAACTCACCGTCACGCGCACACGCCAAAGCGAGCTCGACGGCGTCTTCGAAGTGGGTCAGGCCGCCCGGCGGATCAGGAATGTATTGGGCGATGTCGTGGTCGCCGCATACGACGTCGTTCTCCAGCGACTCCATCAGCGAGACCGCCAGCGCCCGCGGGATCGGGGTGATCAAGTTCACCCAATGCGATGACAGCCACGGTGTAAGCACCGGCACCGGGATGGCGATGCGGCGATGCAGTCCGGCGATCGCCGCATACTTGCGGATCATCTCGGTGTAGGTAAAAGTGTCAGGGCCACCGATGTCGAACGCCCGGTTCACTTCGGGCGGCAGCTCGGCCGCCTTCGTGAGGTAATACAAGACGTCGCGCACCGCGATCGGCTGAATGTTGGTGCGCAGCCACCGCGGCGTGACCATCAGTGGCAGTCGTTCGGTCAGATACCGCAATATTTCGAAGCTAGCCGATCCCGCTCCGATGATCGCCGCCGCCCGCAGCTCCACGGTCGCCACACCGGACTCGAGAAACAGCCGCCCCACCTCTTCACGCGAAGCCAGGTGGGCCGAGAGCTTCTGCTGGTGCGGGATGAGGCCGCCGACATAGACAATCCGCGACAGGCCGGTCGCACCGGCGACACTGGCGACTGTCGATGCGGCCTGCGCGTCTAAGTCTACGAAGTCAGGCCGCAACAAAGAGTGCACGAGATAGTAGAGAACCTGCTGTTCGTCAAGCGCTACTCGCACCTGCGCGCAGTCAGTCACGTCCCCTTCGACCACCTCGACGTGGTGCCGCCACGGTACGTCGTCGAGTTTGGCCGGCTGGCGCGCCATAACCCGCACCTCGTGTCCCTCCGACAGCAGTTGGGGGACCAGGCGGGTACCGAGGTAGCCGGTGGCGCCGAGTACAACACAGCGCATCGGATCAGTCCTCCTTAGGCGCAGGTGCCGAATCGGCTGGCGCGGCGCTGTGTGCCACGTGGCCGTGCGTGCGCCGTTGCTCTTTCATCTCGGCTTCGAGGACGTGTCGCTGCCCGGCCGTAAGTCGTTGCCGCACTAGGCGTTCAATCTCACGGAAGCAGCCGTAATACCCGTCGTCATAGTCTTCGACGACCTGAAAGCTCCATCTGCCCGGCAACACGTTCCGCCCGATCAGTTCGTCGACTACGCATTGCGCCAGCTGCGAGTGACCCGCTTCACGAAGCTGCTCGACCGCCTCGTCGAGCAGCAGGTCGGCCCGACCGGTGAGTTGGTGAAAGGAATAGAGGTGGCCGCGGGCTCGTTCGATGGTCTCCAACGCCTCGGTCACCTTGCCCGCGGCGCGCACCGCCGCGTGATCGGCGCCTCGGTGACGGCGATGTGTGCTGCCCGGAGCCGGGCCGTCGTCTGACTGCTTGGTCAGTTTCGGTCCTCCATACGCCGCGGCACCGGCGGCATCGCGATGACATCGAACTCTCCGATGTGCTGAGGCCTCTGTACTTCATCACCTTAATAGTTAAGATTGTGGTGTCAAATGCCGGCTGGTGCAGACCCGCACGACGGCGGGGTTGCTGCGGTGCGATTGCGCACGAGCGGCCAGGCTGTCGTGCCAGAGGGCGTTTCCCGCAAATCCCAAAGGGCCAGCCTCTGCGGTGATCGTTGACAATTAGAGAATCCCAAAGGTTTTGGTGTTCGGTCGGCCGGGTAGGCGGTGACTGTAAGAGCAACCCGGAAGGACAGCGATGAGCTCTAACATCACAGCCTCAGTCGATGTGAACCAACCGATCGGTGTGGTCTACAACCAGTGGACCCAGTTTGAGTCGTTCCCGAATTTCATGGAGGGCGTCGAACAGATCGAACAACTCGACGACACCCACACCCGGTGGCGGATCAAAGTGGGGCCGTCGACCCGCGAGTTCACCGCCACCATCACCGAGCAACATCCGGAGGAGCGAGTGGCGTGGAAATCCGACGAGGGTCCCAACCACGCCGGTGTGGTGACCTTCCACCGGATCGACAACAACACCACACGGGTAACCGCACAGATGGACATCGATCCGGAGGGTTTCGTCGAGAACGTCGCAGACAAGCTCGGCATCCTCGACCGGCGAGTCAACGGCGACCTTGAGCGTTTCAAGCACTTCATCGAGAACCGGCAAACCGAGACTGGATCGTGGCGCGGCGACGTGCCGCGATGATCGACCGCTACCCGGCAACCAAATCGCTGCCGCAGGAATAGTGGCGACGATATGCCGCAGCGCGTTGTGATCATCGGTGCCAGCGGCAATGTTGGCACTGCGTAGTGGTGGCTCGCCAAAGACCGTGACGACTACCAGCTAGGCCGGTTAGCGAGACGACGCCCACCCACACGGCGTATCCCGACCGGCGGCTGGCGCATCGACGCGATCGGCAACCAGAAGACGAGTGATTTAACCCGGACGGCTACGAGCACCTGGGCAAAGACATCGGCTATGCGTAGCGGCATCTGGCGCAACGGCTTTCGGGCGACCTGTGCGAAACGGCATGGACATATTCAGACATGAATTGGGTCACAACCTTGCGAATGATTGAACCGTTCATTCGGCGCGTTAGGGCTTACCCTCACTAGTCGACCTCGCGCGGATGCGAACAGGTCCGCGCCATTCTCGAGTGGGGTCACGTACCACGCCTCGTTGCAGAATTTCGGCTTGGCCTTTCCTGGCCAGCATGAACGCGATGGCACGACTGTGCGGCGCAAGCTCTCGCCAATTGTCGCCGCCGACGGCCCGGGCGGCGTCCGATGGGCAGATGCTGCTGGACGGGCCGCGGTGCCGCGTGAGCGCCACGATTGCCGCGCACAGTCGCGCATCCAACGGTCCGTCGCCGAGTGCGATGTGCGCTGCGGTTGCCGCCGCACCCGCACTATTCGCCGCTCGCATCAGTTCAGCGTGCCGCCTCGAGCGACCCGTTCGCATCATCAAAGGTTAGGCAAGTTTGCGACAGCATGTTGCGTATCGGGTGCTGACTAGGCCAACTGAGGTTCGGCAGGTCGGCAACGCCTGCCCGGCGACACGACATGCTCGGAGCGGATTACTGGCGACTGCTGGTTTGACGTCGGACTCCGATACGCTGTTCGGCGTATCGCGAGAAGGACGCGGTTAAGTGACCATACGTGCGAGCAGGAATGCACCGCCAAGCCGAGCAGAGCTCGAAAAGCTCACGTCGGCCGATATGCGGGCGATCACGGCGCAGTCCGATCGCATCGGCCGACACTTCGCACGTCGACATGAGGTCAGCGGCAGCGACTTCCACGCGTTGCTTCACATCATGGTGGCCGAAACCGCGGGAACACCGCTGTCCATGGCTCAACTGCGCGAACGCATGGACGTGTCCCCGGCGGCGATCACCTACCTCGTCGACCGAATGATCGAGGCGGGCCACATCAGGCGGGAGGCCGATCCCACAGACCGGCGAAAGTCGGTACTGCGCTACGAACGCAGCGGTATGGCTTTGGCGCAAGGCTTTTTCAGCCCGCTGGGTGTTCATCTGCGTTCGGCACTGGCAGAACTGCCGGACAAAGACCTGATCGCGGCCCATCGTGTGTTCATGAAAATGATCGAAGCGATGTCCACATTCGAAAGGGAATTGCTCGGTCAGCACAAGTCGTCAACCGCGCAGCAGGCCGCCGCGAAAGCCCACCGCCGCCGAAAGGTCGCCCGGTGAGCTGACAAAGATCGCTGCCGGCAAGCTAATTCCGCGTTGTCCTGCCGAGTATCCGCTGCTCGATCAAGTCGGCTCCGCGCGCCACTCCGCCGGTGGTGGCGAAACCGGCTGCCACCCTTCGCGCGCCGTCACTCATCGTCATCGCCTTGCGGACCGCTGCGCGCAGTCGCGGTACGGTAAGCCTCTTCGCGGGCAGCCGGGTTCCGCAGCCAGCAGCCTGTACGCGGCGCGCGACCTCCGCCTGATCGCGCGCAAATGGTACGACGCAGACCGGTACGCCCCGGTCAAGCGCCTTGACGGTAGTACCCATCCCGCCGTGGGTTATCGCGCAACATGCACGATCGAGTACCACCGTATGCGGGATGAAGCGGCAGACAGTCGCGTTGGGCGGCTGAGACAGCTGGGCCGGCACGCCTGCGGGGAAGGTGGCGACCACGTGGACGGGCTCGTCGGCCAGGGCCTCTAGCGCGGTCTGCGCCAGTACGGTATCGGCCTGCTTGAGCGAAGACGTGCTGACCAACACAACGGGCCGGTCAAGTGCGGCAACCCAGTCGGGCAGCGTTGTAGCAGCGGGCTCGAACGCACAGGCACCTATCAGGTGTACCGCCTCCCCCCAGCCCGGATGTGGGTATTCCAACGGTTCGCCGCCGACCGCCAACAACAGTGGCGCGCGCCGCATCAACTCGTCGACCGTTTTGACGGCGGGCAGTCCAAGCTGCGCACGGACACCGTTGACGCGCGGCAGCATCGGTCGGTCGAAGAAGTGGCTGACGAAGGGGCGCATCGCCGTGTCACGGACCGCGCCGATGATTCCAGGCAGCGGCCGCAGTCCGGGACCGAAGGGTGGCACTCCGCGAGACCTGAGGTAAGGGGTGAACGGTGAAAACACCAACCACGGGACATCCGCCGCCTCGGCGACGGACATGGCGCCCCAACAGTTAGCGTCAACGATCACCGCATCGGGGCGCACGCGATCGATCGCGGCGCCCAGATCGTCAACTTCCAATAGCGCCCGCCGGCACAGCACGTCGATCGACCTCTTCAACACATCTAAAGCGCTCTTCGCTAGCCAATCCTGGCCGTCGACGGCCTCGATTCGCGGATCAACCGGCTCGGCGTGCAGGCCACTGTCGCGAATCCGAGGAATCTCAACGGCCATGGTGTGGAAGTGAACGTCGTGACCGCGCTCAGCTAACTCGCGCAGCAGCGCGTTGAGCGGAAATAGGTGACCAAGGGAGGGCGAGCCGTACGCCAGGATTACCGCCATGTCGTAATCTTCACAACCACGGTGCCGGTGTCGCACCGACATCGCGCAGGGCTTCTAAATTCTTTGTGCCACAGCCATGCAGACAGATCCGGAGTTCGTCGACGAAACGTTCAAGCCACACTGCGACAGCGTCGGCGGATTCGATGGCGGGGGCCAGCAGGGGCCGGGCAACAGCCACCACGTCGGCGCCCAACGCGAGAGCCTTCGCAGCATCCATGCCGGTGCGAATGCCACCGGAGGCCACCAATGGGATAGCCGGCAGCGCCTGACGCACCTCGACGATTGCCTGTGCAGTCGGGATACCCCAGTCGGCCAAGTCGGGGTAACGCAGCTCGCCGTAGCGGACGAACTGCTCGACCCGGGACCATGACGTGCCCCCCGCGCCCGCGACGTCGATCGCTGCCACCGGCAACTCGCCTGAAAGCGGATTTAGTTGCGCCACAGCAGCTGCACCGATTCCGTGCCCCACCTCCTTCAGCAACAGCGGATACCGTAGTGCGCGGGCCACATCGCGGAGCCGGACCAGTGATCCGGAGAAGTCGGTGTTGCCGTTGTGCTGCAACGCTTCCTGCAACGGGTTGGTATGCACGGCAAGCGCATCGGCTCCGACCCTATCGAGCGCTTTGACGACGTCGGACATGGCGGTCCCCGTCAACTGGGCAAGGCCGATGTTACCGAACAGCAAGATGTCTGGAGCCACGTCGCGGACGATAAAGCTGGCCGCGGCCTGCTCACCGAGCGCGCTGTTCAGCATGATCCGCTGGGATCCGAGCATCATGCCGACACCTAGTCGCTGAGCCGCTGCAGCCAGGTTCCGGTTGATGGTGGTCGACAGGTCCGCTCCCCCGGTCATCGCGCCGATCAACAACGGCGCCCGCAACCGCGCGCCGAGAAACTCGGTGGACAGGTCGATGCAGTGCAAACTGGTTTGCGTCAGCGCGTTGTAGCGCAGGCGATAGCGCTCCAGTCCGGTTGTCACACCGCGGTAGGAAACATCATCGGAAAGGCAGACGTCGATATGGCGCCGCTTCCGCGTTGACAATTCGGCTTGGTCAGGTGTCATGGGATCTCGATCCGGCCTCGCACAGCGATGGCCACTTCCGGCAAGAGCACGTCGGTTCAGCAAGTGTGCCGGTGTTCACACGCGCACCGTTCAACACGGTCGCCTCCATCCGGTCGATCTTGTTGCGGAGCCGATATTGCCGCGAGACCCACGATGTCGCTGATTCATCGCCAACTTTCCGGCGACGTCAATTCGTCTCGGTAGCGCCGCATCGCATCGATGAGCGCGCTGAAGACCCGGTGCCCAGTGGCCAAGTCAGCGTCGGGCAGACGTGCCATGGCTGCACGGGCATGCATTCCCAGTGGGACGAAAAACGAACGTGCGATGTCCACCCCAGGTTCCGCATAACGCAAAATGACCTTGCGACGGTCAGCTGGATGCGGCTCCCGGCGCAGGTGACCCGAGCTGATCATCCGGTCCACGAGGTAGGTGATCGCGGCACCGGAAAGGCCCATTCGCCGGCGCAGTTCACCTGAAGTGATGGGCTCCCCCGCGGTTTCGGCCACCATGATGTGAAGCAATGCGCGGAAGTCGGTGGGCCGAACGTCATGCGTCTCGGCGAACAGCCGGCCGATCTGTTCGGACTCGACCGACAGCACCCTCAGATCCGCCGAAATCAGCGACTCCAGCGCGGCCCGATCATTTGGGTGCTCATCGGCAGCCATGACGATCTGCAGCATAGCCGCACATTGCGTTTTATTCAGTTGATTAATACTTAAATAATTGAAATGATCGTTGGCGCGGCGCGAACCCGCAGGCGTCACAGCGTCAACCGGCCCGCATCCAGAAAGAGGTCACAGTGAACACACGCACATTGGGAGCAACAGCGGTGGCAGTCGCCGCGACCGCCGCGGCCGGCTCCATCGCCAGCCGGGGGCATACATCGACCTGGTATACGCGGCTGGACAAGCCCTCATACGTGCCACCAAGTGGTGTGTTCCCGATCGCCTGGACTTCGCTGTACGCCGACATCGCGGGCACCTCGGCGGTGGCGATCGACCGGTTGCGCGCCACCGGCCGACACCGCAAGGCACGCCGTTACATCACCGCGCTGGCCATCAATTTGATACTCAACGCCGGGTGGAGCTGGCTGTTCTTCAAGTACCGGCGACTTGGCTCGTCGGCGGTCGGCGCCGCCGCGCTGGCTCTCAGCAGCGCCGACTTGACCAGACGGACTACCGAAGCCGACCCGCGCGCCGGGCTGGTGCTATTGCCCTATCCGATGTGGTGTGCCTTCGCCACCGTCATGTCCGCCCATATCTGGCGGCTCAATCACTAACCGTTAACCGGGCGCGACCGAGCATGCTCCGCCGTGGCGCTAGCGGGCCGCTTTTTTGCGTTCGATGTCGGCCAGCGCCGCGGCCAGTTCTGCGCGCTGCGCGGCCGAGGTTTCCCATGCCAGCTGCCGATTCTTGACCACCTTGGCCGGGGCGCCGACCGCAATCGAGTAGTCCGGGACGTTGCCCTTGACCACAGCGTGCGATCCGAGCACACACCCGCGACCGATGGTGGTGCCGCGCAGCACGGTCACCTTCGCGGCGACCCAGGTGTCCGGCCCAATGCGTACCGGGCTCTTGACGATGCCCTGGTCTTTGATCGGCATCGTGATGTCGTCCATCCGATGGTCGAAATCGCAGATGTAGCACCAGTCGGCCATCAGCACCGAATCGCCGATCTCGATGTCGAGATAGGTGTTGATGACGTTGTCGCGGCCAAGCACCACCTTGTCGCCGAACCGAAGCGAGCCCTCGTGGGCGCGGATCGTGTTCTTGTCGCCGATGTGGACCCAGCGGCCGATCTCCAGCTGCGCCAGCTCGGGGGTGCAGTGGATCTCGACGTCTTTCCCGAGGAACACCATGCCGCGGGTGATGATGTGCGGGTTGGCAAGCTTGAACTTCAGCAGCCGCCAATAGCGCACCAGGTACCACGGTGTATAGGCCCGATTGGACAGCACCCATTTCAGCGATGCCGTGGTCAGGAACTTCGCCTGGCGTGGGTCGCGCAGCATGGATCCCCGCCAGCGCCGATGCAGCGGTGCTCCCCACATGGTGGTCATGGCCGGAAAGCCTAGTGCGACGTCGGGACTGACGACGACGCGGGAGGCGCGGCGTCGCGCCGCGGAGCCGGGCATTCAGGCATGACCGAAGTGGCACCCGTTACTCTCGGCACCGTGTTGTGGCGACTCCCCCGCCGTCATACGACGAGTGTGCGGGTCATGGGGGCACATAACGCCATTTTTCGCCATGACGAGCGCAGTCGCCGCGCACCGCGGGCCGCCGCGGCGCTGGCGGTGATCACGCTGGCCGGGTGCGGCAATACCGACTCGTGGGTCGACGCCGCGCCCGCCCAGGGCTGGCCGGCTCAATACAGCGATGCGTCCAACAGCAGCTACACCCCGACAGCTGGCGCCGCTACGCTGGCGCTGCAATGGACTCGCTCGGTCAAGGGCAGCTTGGCGGCGGGACCGGCGCTCAGCACGCGCGGTTGGCTGGTGCTCAACGCGCAAACACCAACCGGCTGTTCGCTGATGGAATGGGAGAACACCGACAACGGCCGGCAACGCTGGTGTGTCCGGTTGGTCCAGGGCGGCGACTTCGCCGGCCCCTTGTTCGACGGCTTCGACAACGTCTACGTCGGTCAACCGGGAGCGATGCTGTCGTTCCCGCCTACCCAGTGGACCCGCTGGCGGGCGCCGGTTATTGGAATGCCTTCGACCCCAAGGATTCTCGACGGGGGTCGGCTGCTCGTGGTGACGCACCTCGGCCAGGTGGTGGTGTTCGACGCTCATCGCGGCACCGTGGTGGGCAGCCCGCTGGATCTGGTGGACGGTGTCGACCCGACCGACCCGGCCCGCGGGCTGTCCGATTGCGCGCCGGCCCGGCCGGGCTGCCCGGTGGCCTCGGCGCCGGCCTTCGCCCCGTCGAACGGGATGGTGGTGATCGGCCTGTGGCAGCCGGGCGCCAAGGCTGCGGTGCTAGTGGCGCTGAAGTACCACCCAGGGCAAAATCCGCTGCTGACCCGCGAATGGACCAGCGATGCGGTCGCCGCCGGGGTGCTGGCTAGCCCGGTGCTGTCGGCCGACGGGTCGACGGTATACGTCAATGGCCGCGACCAGAAGCTGTGGGCGCTCAACGCCGCCGACGGCAAACCGAAATGGTCTGTACCACTGCACTTTTTGGCCCAAACACCTCCCGCGGTGTCGCCCGGCGGATTAATTATCTCCGGCGGGGGTCCCGACACCCGACTGGCCGCCGTCAAGGACGCCGGTGACCACGCGCAGCCGCTGTGGCGCCGCGACGACATCAGCCCGCTGTCGGCGTCGAGCCTGGCCGGCGCAAACGTCGGCTACACGGTGGTCACAGGTACGCCCGGGCCAGGTGCGCCGGGGTTGTCGTTGCTGGTCTTTGATCCGGCCAACGGCCACACCCTCAACAGCTATCCGCTGCCCAAAGCCACCGGATATCCGGTCGGCGTGTCGATCGGCCACGATCGTCGCCTGGTCACCGCCACCAGCGATGGCCAGGTGTACAGCTTCGCGCCGGCCTAAGCCACGGTCAGCGGCGGGACAGCGTTGCGCGGCACCCGCACCTGGCTAGCGCCGGCGGCGGGTGGCAGCAATTCACCCGGCGCGAAGTAGAAGATCAGGTCGTCGTCGGTGATGGCGAAGTTCTGGTAGTGGGAGGAGTCGCGTCCGACGCCGGGCGATACCGCCCCACCCAGGCCGGTTTGGCGGCCCAACTCGCGCTGCACGATCGGGTAGATGGCATCCACCGGTTTGCTGCCGGGCGCAAACAGGGTGTCGAACGTCACCGCCTGATGCCGGGACAGGTCGTAGTTGAACGCCTTGTAGAAGGTCGACGGACGTGGCCCGCCGAGATCCTCGAATACCTTGAGCACCACGCTGCGGGTGCGCGGCGGCTGGCCGGACTGGTACTGCTCGGAGGTGAGGTCCATCTGGTAAGGCACGTCACGCCGCGCCGACGTCTGCGCCACGTTGACGAACCCGTCACGGTTCTGAGTGAGGAAATCGGTCATCGCCTGCTCGTCGGGATAGTCGACCGGAAAGCTCATGTTGACCGTGTAGGTGGGGTTCGACGCCTGGACCTGGCACATCTGGCCGTCGACGGCTCCGCCCAAACTCGCGCACGGAGACTGCGCGGCCACCGCCGGGCCGACCCACCAGGTCACCAGCATCGCAGCAGCAGGCACCGCGGCCACTATCCAGTTACGCATGCGTCGAATTATCCCCGCAGACACAACGGCGTGAGCGCCGTCAGAAAAGCAATTGCCGCCAGCCTACCTGGGCGCTATCGCGAGGCACGACAAACGAACGCCGTCGCAGTACCCGCCGACCCCGAGCCGATGCGGGTCACCACCACCGACAACGGTTGGCTCCCGCGTAACCTAAGCCGACGCCGCAGCATGTCAGGGTCCACGTCGACACCACGCACCAGGATCTCCAGCGGGCCGCAATCCTGCGCGGCCAGCGCCTGCCGGAGCCGCTTCTCGTTGAACGGCAGCCGCTCGAGAACCTCGAAACCACGCTGCCCCGGCGGCAGCTGGTCCCCGGAGAGGTAGGCGATGTCGGGGTCAAGTTGCCACAGCGCGTGCCGGACGCCGTAGTGGCGGACCAGGCCCGCGCGCACCACGGCACCGTCGGGGTCGACGATCCACCGCCCGGCCGGCCGCACCGGGCAGTCGTCCGGCTCGGCGTCGGTGATCTGTTCGCAGCGGTCAATGATGCTGGCCCGGCGGCGCACCCCCGGCTCGGCCAGTTCCGGCGACCACAGGCATGCTTCGCGCACGCTGCCGCCATACGACGTCACCTCGACCTCGCCGTCGAAACCGAGACGGTCGAAATCGATTCCGGGAGAACATTTTACGGCTAAACCTCGACCGCGGTACACATCCAGCAGCTGATCCAGCGGGGGATGGTAATCGCGTGGGTCGAACCGCCGGCGACCGCCTCGGCGCCGGCCCGGGTCGACGACCACTGTCGTGTCTCGGGTCACCGGATGCAGCGCGTCGGCGCGGCATAGGTCGACGCTGTTCGCGAGGTTGTGCTGTGCCATCGCCAGCCGGACCGGGTCGATGTCACTGCCCACCACCCGGCTCGCCACGGCGCGCAGCGCGGCAAGTTCCGTCCCGATCGAGCAGGTCACGTCGTGCACGACGCGGCCGCCGAGCCGCCGCGCGCGGTGTTTCGCCACCGGGGCCGCGCCGGCCTGCTG